>JAPZUA010000004.1:0-87500 GCA_027532905.1 Magnetospirillum sp. | reverse complement strand
GTTGGTTAGAGCGCGCGCTTGATAAGCGTGAGGTCGGAAGTTCAAGTCTTCCCGGGCCCACCATTTCTCCACCGTTCGAAAGTCCGGTCGGGGGCGTAGCTCAGTGGGAGAGCACCTGCTTTGCAAGCAGGGGGTCGTCGGTTCAATCCCGTCCGCCTCCACCATCTTCGAAACACGAAGTATGGCAGGCGTTATCGGTTGACAGGACCGACCGCTCGACCTAGAAAGCCGCCCCGGCAAAAACCGGGCTGGTGAAAAGAGATGCGCTGCACAGCAGCGCGTCGGCGGATCTTCAGGAAGTTTCCAGATCCAGGGTAACCTGGTTAAGGAGTTGGCGAGTTCGCTCGCCGCTCCGGTGCTGTTTGACATGGTGAAGAGAGATATGTTGATACGTTCGCAAGATCGTATCTGCGCAATATGACGGGGTTCCCACCCCGTCGGTGAGAGGGTTCGCCCTTGAGCCGGTGTGCAGGTTCGTTTGCGACGAACGAGTTAACGTGTCTGATCGAGAATTCAAAAAGAGCGTTGGGTTGGGTTTCCGGTTCTAACCATTCCGGGAATTTCGACTCTGCGCGCGATACTGAGCGCCCTGGGCAAGTTGCCTAGACGAACCCAGGGTTGACGACGACACTGACTCTGACCGGCCGTCGCAAGACAGTCGGACAGCGTCGACAAAGACGAAGATCAAGTATGACAAGGGCATTTGGTGGATGCCTTGGCGGTAAGAGGCGATGAAGGACGTGGCACGCTGCGTTAAGCCGCGGGGAGATGCGAGCGATCGTTGATCCGCGGATTTCCGAATGGGGCAACCCCATCCGCAAGGATGATCCCATCCTGAATACATAGGGGTGTGGAAGCAAACCCGGGGAACTGAAACATCTAAGTACCCGGAGGAAAGGACATCAACAGAGACTCCGTTAGTAGTGGCGAGCGAACGCGGACTAGGCCAGTGATCACAGCATAAGAACCGGAACGCTCTGGAAAGGGCGGCCTCAGTGGGTGATAGCCCCGTACGGGTAGAAAATGCTGGGATCCTCGAGTAAGGCGGGACACGTGCAATCCTGTCTGAACATGGGGGGACCACCCTCCAAGCCTAAGTACTCCTTACCGACCGATAGCGAACAAGTACCGTGAGGGAAAGGTGAAAAGCACCCCGATAAGGGGAGTGAAATAGACCTGAAACCGGATGCCTACAAGCAGTGGGAGCGGGACACGCGGTTCGCCGTGTGGATCCGTGACTGCGTACCTTTTGTATAATGGGTCAGCGAGTTAGTTTCAGTGGCGAGCTTAAGCCGTTAGGTGTAGGCGCAGCGAAAGCGAGTCTGAATAGGGCGAATAGTCACTGGGATTAGACCCGAAACCGGTCGATCTAGCCATGGGCAGGTTGAAGGTGCGGTAACACGCACTGGAGGACCGAACCCACTTCTGTTGCAAAAGCAGGGGATGACCTGTGGCTAGGGGTGAAAGGCCAATCAAGGCCGGTAATAGCTGGTTCTCCGCGAAATCTATTGAGGTAGAGCGTCGAGTGATTACCCTCGGGGGTAGAGCACTGGATGGGCTAGGGGGGCGCGAGCCTTACCAAACCTAACCAAACTCCGAATACCGAGGAGTACAGCTCGGCAGGCAGGCAGTGGGTGCTAAGGTCCATTGCCGAGAGGGAAAGAGCCCAGATCGCCATCTAAGGTCCCCAAGTCCTGGCTAAGTGGGAAAGGATGTGGGACGGCTTTGACAACCAGGAGGTTGGCTTAGAAGCAGCCATCCTTTAAAGAAAGCGTAATAGCTCACTGGTCAAGCTGTCCTGCGCCGAAAATGTAACGGGTCTCAAGCCAGGCACCGAAGATGCGAGTGTGCGCAAGCACGCGGTAGCGGAGCGTTCCGTAAGCCTGTGAAGGTGGACCGTTAGGTCTGCTGGAGGTATCGGAAGTGAGAATGCTGACATGAGTAACGACAAACAGGGTGAGAAACCCTGTCGCCGTAAGTCCAAGGGTTCCTGCGCAAGGTTAATCCGCGCAGGGTAAGCCGGCCCCTAAGGCGAGGCCGAAAGGCGTAGTCGATGGGAACCTGGTTAATATTCCAGGGCCTGCTGGGTGTTGACGGAAGCGTAAGTTTGTTTGCGGTTATTGGATTCCGCGGGCGGATGATGCTTTCCAGGAAATAGCCCCAGCGTATAGACCGTACCCGAAACCGACACTGGTGGACTGGTAGAGTATACCAAGGCGCTTGAGAGAACGGTGTCGAAGGAACTAGGCAAATTACCCTCGTAACTTCGGGAAAAGAGGGACCCGCCTATGCGCAAGCATTGACGGGTGGCACAGAATTGGGGGTGGCGACTGTTTACTTAAAACACAGGGCTCTGCGAACACGTAAGTGGACGTATAGGGTCTGACGCCTGCCCGGTGCTGGAAGGTTAAAAGGAGAGCTGAAAGGCTTGAATTGAAGCCCCAGTAAACGGCGGCCGTAACTATAACGGTCCTAAGGTAGCGAAATTCCTTGTCGGGTAAGTTCCGACCTGCACGAATGGCGTAACGATCTCCCCACTGTCTCCGGCACCGGCTCAGTGAAATTGAATTCTCCGTGAAGATGCGGAGTACCCGCGGTTAGACGGAAAGACCCTATGAACCTTTACTGTAACTTCGCAGTGGTATTAGGAAATGGATGTGTAGGATAGGCGGGAGCCTATGAAGCTGGGGCGTCAGCTCTGGTGGAGGCAACGGTGAAATACCGCCCTTACGTTTTCTGATATCTAACTTCGTCCCGTTATCCGGGATAAGGACCCTGCGTGGTGGACAGTTTGACTGGGGCGGTCGCCTCCCAAAGAGTAACGGAGGCGCGCGATGGTGGGCTCAGGCTGGTCGGAAATCAGCCCTCGAGTGCAATGGCATAAGCCCGCCTGACTGCGAGACCGACAGGTCGAGCAGAGACGAAAGTCGGCCATAGTGATCCGGTGGTTCCACGTGGAAGGGCCATCGCTCAACGGATAAAAGGTACTCTAGGGATAACAGGCTGATGATGACCAAGAGTCCATATCGACGTCATCGTTTGGCACCTCGATGTCGACTCATCACATCCTGGGGCCGGAGCAGGTCCCAAGGGTTCGGCTGTTCGCCGATTAAAGTGGTACGTGAGTTGGGTTTAGAACGTCGTGAGACAGTTCGGTCCCTATCTGCCGTGGGTGTAGGAAGCTTGAGAGGATCTGTCCCTAGTACGAGAGGACCGGGATGGACGTACCTCTGGTGTACCGGTTGTCGCGCCAGCGGCATAGCCGGGTAGCTATGTACGGAAAAGATAACCGCTGAATGCATCTAAGCGGGAAACTTACCTCGAAACAAGGCTTCCCTGAGGATCGTGATAGACCATCACGTTGATAGGCCGGGTGTGTAAGCGCAGTAATGCGTTGAGCTTACCGGTCCTAATCATCCGAATGGCTTGATCTCCTTAGTCGTCGTTATATCGCGCGCAGCGTCGAGCTTCCCTTCGGGAACTCGAAAGCTCGCTTGAATTCTCGATGGCACGTAAATCTCGATCGAAAAACACGATCAACATATCTCGAAGCAACGTTCCGGTCGGACGGCCCGGTGGTCTTAGCGAGAGGTGCTCCACCCGATCCCATTCCGAACTCGGCCGTGAAAACTCTCAGCGCTGATGGTACTGCGTCTCAAGACGCGGGAGAGTAAGTCGCCGCCGGGCCTTCCGACCGGAACGTTGCTTCGATCTCTCTTCCATCCATGTCCAACACGCCCGCTTCGTGCGGGCGTTGTCTTTTGGGCAGCATCGAACGTCTTGGCGCGGGGTGGAGCAGCCCGGTAGCTCGTCAGGCTCATAACCTGAAGGTCACAGGTTCAAATCCTGTCCCCGCAACCAACACATCAAACCCGCCGACTCGCAAATGCGAATCGGCGGGTTTTTTTGTGCGCAACAATTCATCAACCGATTCATGAAGATTTAATAGTTACCTTGATATAACCAAAATACTAGGAAGCCCTTTTTCCTGGGGCCGCTGCCGCATTCGGCTGGTCGTTTTTCAATTAGATTTCCGAGGGAAATATGGATTGGTTCAACAACCTTCGCATCCGCGCAAAGATTTCACTGCTAGCGAGCTTCCTCGCATTGGTGTCATTGGGCATCGCGGGCTTTGCCGTCGATACGATGCGCAAATACAATGATTATAACGACGCGACCGTCGCGGCATCGCGCCGTGCCTTGAGTGCCGAACGCGTGAACGGGCTCATTAACGCCACTGTTATGGAGTCGCGCGGCGTCTATATGTCGCAGACCACGGCGGAAGCGACCCGCTTCGGACAAGGCATTGCTGCAGTGCTGAAATCGCTTGAAACCGAAATGGAAAAATGGCGGCAATCCGTCGAGCCGGAACAGCGCGCCATTTTCGAAAAGGCGCTCGCGGAGACAAAAAAGTTTATCGATGTACGGACGGAACTCGCCCGCCTTGGTCGCGAAGTCAGCCCTGCCGCTGCGCGCGTCTTTGGTGACAACGACGCGAATCGGGCGAATCGCCAAGCCTTGAACAAGTTCATTGAAGAAGTGGCGAGCGCCGACCAGATCCTGATCGCGAAACTCGACCAAGAGCTTTCCGATTTTTACCAAACTCGCTTTGCCCAGTTGCTCGTCGGTTCCCTCGCCTTGATTGCGATCGGTCTTGCTTTTGCCTTGTTCGCGGCCAGCCGGGCGATCGCGGGCCCTATCAATCGACTTGGCACGACGATCGAAAAGCTTGCAGCCGGCGACACGAATGTGTCCGCCGAAGGGATCGAACGGAAAGACGAGGTGGGAATGATCGCCCGAACCATTTCGGTCTTCCGCCAAAGCTTGATCGACCAACGCGCGGCCCAAGAAAAAGAGCGTGCCGACGTGGCCCAGCGCGAAGCGCGCACGAACAAACTGATGGTTATGATCGAACAGTTCCGCGCCGACGTTTCCGGCAGGCTCAACATCGTCGGCACTTCGGTCGAAGGCCTCAATAGGTCTGCCGAGGTGATGAATTCGACCGCTGGCGACACGCTCCAAAAAGCGGTCGCCGTCGCTGCAGCAGCCGAAGAGGCGTCCGCGAACGTGCAGACCGTCGCTTCGGCGACCGAGGAACTGACGGCCTCGATCCGCGAAATTTCAGGCCAAGTCTCCTCGTCGTCGGGCATTGCCCGCAAAGCCGTCGAAGAGTCCGAGCAGACGAATGCCAAGGTAAAGGGCCTTGCCGAGGCGGCGCAGCGCATCGGCGCGGTCGTCCAGCTCATTAACAACATCGCGAGCCAGACGAACCTGTTGGCGCTCAATGCAACGATCGAGGCAGCCCGCGCGGGCGACGCCGGCAAAGGCTTTGCTGTTGTGGCCTCCGAGGTGAAGAACTTGGCAAGCCAGACAGCCAAAGCCACCGATGAAATCGGCCAGCAGATCTCGGAGATTCAGGAAGAGACGACATCCGCGGTGGCGGCAATCGGCTCGATCGGCGGCACAATTCGGGAGATCGATCAGATCACCACGGCGATCGCAGCTGCGATCGAGGAGCAGACTTCGGCGACGCAGGAGATCTCGCGCAACGTTCTGCAGGCCTCGGACGGAACGCGCGAGGTATCGGTCAACATAACCGGGGTTAACGACGCAGCCGACAAGAGCGGCCGCATTGCCGACGAGGTGCGTTCGGCCGCCGGCGAGTTGACGCAGGAGGCTGTGGCACTCCGCCAGCGGATCGATACCTTCCTGACCGAGGTTGCGGCCGCCTAAACCCGCGTGGTCAGAGTCACGTCGACATTGCCCCGAATCGCGTTCGAGTAGGGGCAAATGGTATGTGCCCCGGCGGCAAGCGCCTTGGCCGCCGTCTCGGCGTGGCCTGGCAGATAGGCTTCGGGTTAGACGGCGAGGCCAAAGCCGCCGGCGTCGCGCTGGCCGATGCCGGTCTTCGCGGTGATGGCGGTGCCGGCGACGTCTATTTTTTGTCGCGCGCGACATAGTCAAGCGTACTGCCGAAGCAGGCCGCGTAACCAGTCGCAAAAAGATGCTCGGGCGTCGTTGTCCCCGGCTTGCCGGGGCCGACCATTTCCTTCGGGATCGACAGATCGACCGACCCGCTCTTGTCGGCTGCTTCGGAATGGCCGTTGCGGCCGCCAACGGCGATCGCCTGTGCCGTGAACAGAATTTTCATTGAAGCTACTCCGGAGTTTATTTGAGGACACTATCAGCTTGCGGGATAGATATTGCCGTTTGAAGTCGGCTGCGAATGATTGTTGGCGCCCGGCATTGCAGGATCGGAATCTACCCAGCTGGTCCAATCCGTATTGTGTCCCACGCTTGCATTGCGCTAGAGCAATGCGCCGCCTTCGCGAATTCGGCAAGCTTCACACGCTTCGCGCCGACATTTCGAAGGGACATTCCGCCCATGGCTGCCGCATCTGCCGCCGAACGTACCGGCCTTACGGCCGCCGAAGCCCAGCAGAGGCTCGCAACAGACGGGCCCAATGCCCTGCCGCAGACGGCCCGCCGAACCGCGCTGCGCATCGTATCCGAGGTTGTGCGCGAGCCGATGCTCGCCCTGCTTATCGGCGGCGGCGTGGTCTATCTGGTGCTTGGCGACGTCCAGGAAGCGATCCTGCTGCTCGTCTTCGCCGGCATGTCCGTGGTCATCACGGTGGTGCAGGAAGCGCGCACCGAGCGCGTGCTCGAAGCGTTGCGCGATCTCACAAGCCCGCGTGCCCTCGTGCTTCGCGACGGCACGCGCCAGCGCATCGCCGGCAGCGAAGTCGTGCGCGGCGATCTCGTCGTGCTTGCCGAAGGCGATCGTATCCCCGCCGATGCGCGGCTCGTCGAAGCGCAGGATTTGCAGACGGACGAGTCGCTGCTCACGGGCGAGTCGGTACCCGTGCGCAAAGTTCCGTCCGTGCAGGCGCAGGATGCGCCGAAGCGACCGGGCGGCGACGATCTGCCGTTCGTCTATTCCGGCACGCTCGTCGTTCGCGGCTTGGGCCTTGCCGAGGTTCTGGCGACGGGGCCGCGCAGCGAAATCGGCCGCATCGGACGTTCGCTGGGCGAGCTTGAAACCGCAGCCCCGCATCTGCAGATCCAGACGCGCAAGCTCGTGCGCGTCTTCGCGCTGGTCGGTGCCGCCGTAAGCGTGCTCGTGGTCGTGCTGTACGGCACGCTGCGTGGCGGCTGGCTCGATGCTGTCTTGGCTGGCATTGCCGTGGGCATGTCGATGCTGCCCGAGGAGTTTCCGGTCGTGCTCGCCGTTTTCATGGCGATGGGGGCCTGGCGCATCTCGCAAGTGCGCGTGCTCACGCGGCGCGCAAGTGCGATCGAAACGCTCGGGTCGGCGACGGTCCTGTGCACCGACAAGACCGGGACGTTGACCGAGAACCGCATGGCGATCGCCGAGTTGCGGCTTGCCGACGGGACGGTCGCGACACTTGCTGCGACGCCGGCAGCGCTCGGCGAGCCGTTCCAGCATTTGGTACGTGTGGGCGCACGCGCCAGCACGCCCAAGCCCTTCGATCCGATGGAAAAGGCGATTTTCGACATTGCCGACAACGCCGTCTTGGTCGCACCGCTTGCCGACGCAGCGGCCGTGTCGGCACCGCTGAAAAGCTATGCGCTGCGGTCCGAGTGCTTGGCCATGACGAATGTCTGGCCCGGCACAGATGCCTCTGCCCCGTATGTCGCTGCGGCAAAGGGAGCTCCGGAAGCGATCGCGGCCCTCTGCCGTCTCGATGCCGAGGCGCGCGCGCGTCTCGAAAAATCGGTCGAGGAAATGGCAGCGGCGGGGCTGCGCGTGTTGGGCGTGGCGCAGGCCGAATTCGCCGATGCCGCGTTTCCGGAGACGCAAGAGGGGTTCGCCTTCGTCTTTATCGGGCTTTTGGGCCTGTCGGATCCGCTGCGCGCGAGTGTACCCGCAGCGGTCAAAGAATGTCGGGCCGCCGGCATTCGCGTGGTGATGATCACCGGCGACTATCCGGCAACCGCGCTTGCGATCGCGCGGGCCGCCGGGCTTGAGGGTACTGATATCGTCGCGGGCGACGCGCTCGCAACGCTTTCGGACGCCGACCTCGCTAAGCGTGTCGCAACTGCCACGGTCTTTGCGCGCGTGATGCCGGAGCAGAAGCTGCGCATCGTGCGCGCTTTGCAGGCCAATGGCGACGTCGTGGCGATGACCGGCGACGGTGTCAACGATGCGCCCTCGCTCAAAGCTGCCAATATCGGCGTCGCGATGGGAAAGCGCGGCACGGACGTTGCGCGCGAGGCGTCGTCGATCGTGCTTCTCGACGACGATTTTGGCTCGATCGTCGCGACCGTCAAACTCGGTCGGCGCATCTACGACAATCTGCGCAAGGCGATGAGTTTCATATTGGCAGTGCATGTGCCGATCGCGGGTCTCGCTTTGCTGCCACTGCTTTTCGGGTTGCCGATCCTTTTGGGGCCGGTGCATATCGCGTTTCTGGAAATGGTGATCGACCCGGTCTGCTCGCTCGTGTTCGAAGCCGAGACGGCCGAGGACGATTTGATGCGCCGCCCGCCGCGAGATCCCGTCGAGCCGTTGTTCTCGCGCGCGATGGTGGTCTGGAGCGTGCTCCAGGGCGTCTTCGCGTTCGGGCTTGTGGCGGCCATCTTCGTCGTCGCGTTCAAGCGCGGCATGCCGGCCGACGAGGTGCGCGCCCTTGCCTTTTTCTCGCTGGTCACGGTGATTGTCGCACTCATTCTCGTCAACCGCTCGGCGAGCGCTTCGCTCTTGCAGGCGATCCGGCGGCCCAATCGCGCCCTTGCGATCGTGCTGCCTTTCGTCGTTCTGATGCTGGGGGCCACGCTGGCCATTCCGGCCCTGCGCGATCTGTTCCGCTTCGGCCCGCTGCATGCCGACGATCTTCTGCTGACCGTCGGTGCTGGGCTGTTGGTTCTGGTCGTGCTCGAGATCGCCAAGCCGCTGCTGCGCAGGGCGATGGTGCCAGTCAGGCGCGCTTGAGGAGGCCCGCCAGTAGATTCTCGGTTGCCGCCTCGATCGCGCGGGCGGGTTCTTTCCACGGAAATTGCGGCATCGAAACCGTCAGCATGATCATGCCGTGCCCAAGCATCCAGATCGTCTCCGCGATCGCCACCGGATCGCGTGCGGCAAAGGTGCCTGCCGCGACCAAGCGCTCGACCAGGGCGAGCAGACGGCCGAAAAGCTGCGGGCCGACATTGCCCGCAGCCTCGTTCGGGCTTGCCTCGAGATGCGTGGCTGCCCCAATTCCTTGGCTCTTGATCGAAAATACCATGCGATAGGCGTCGGGATGCGTTTGGCCGAACAGCACATAGGCGGCCATGAAGCCTTTGAGCTTTTCGAGATCGTTTGCGTGCGTGGCGTCGAGCGCATCGAATTGGACCAGCAACTCGCCCATCGTGCGGTCGCACAAGGACAGCAGGATCGCATCGCGCGTCGGGAAATAGACGTAAAGCGCCGTCGAAGACGTGCCGATTTCGGCAGCAATGGCGCGGACGGTTACGCGCTCGATGCCGTCGCGCAGCAAGATGCGCTGGGCGGCATCGAGAATCTCGGCTCGCCGCTCATGCCCGGAGCCTTTTGGCTTTCTTTGTAAAATCAATGCCTTGGACACTTCCTGCGCCTCGATCGATAAAACGCGCCTTGACAGATAAGTTATCAATGATAACTTATCATACATAAGTTAACAACGATCACTTTCTTCCGACTCCAGCCTTTCGCGAGGTCGAATATGCCACGGATTTTGTTTGCGCTGATGGGCTTCGCCGCAATGGGCACGTTGGCCGCCTGCGGCGAAGCACCGGCCCGGCCGGAGGAAATTCGGCCCGTGCGCCTGATCGATCTGCAGCAAAGCCCGCGCGAAACGACACTGCAGTTTTCGGGCGAGATCGTGCCGCGGATCGAAACGGCACTGGGTTTCCGGGTTGCGGGCAAAATGATTGAAAGGCGGGTCGATCTGGGTGCGCGCGTCGAAGCTGGCCAGATCCTGGCGCGGTTGGATGCGCGCGATCTTGCCTTGTCCGAACGCAGTGCCCGGGCCGGCGTCGCGGCGGCCCAGTCGCAACTCGAACTCGCAACGGCCGATTTAGCGCGCCAGCGTGCGCTGCTCGAGCGCGGCCATATCGCGCAATCCCAGTTCGACCGGTTCGAAACGCAGTATCGCGCCGCCAAAGCAGCACTGGACCAGGTCGAATCGCAAGCGCGCGAACGCGCCAACCAGACCGGCTACACGAATCTTGCGGCCGACGCTGCCGCGATCGTCACTTCCGTCGAGGCCGAACCCGGTCAAGTCTTGGGTGTCGGCCAAACCGTGTTCCGCCTTGCACGGCTCGATGGCCGCGAAGTGGCAATCGCGGTTCCCGAATCGCAGGTCGATCTGTTTTTCCCCGGCGCTGCCGTAAAGGTCGATCTGTGGGCCGCTGCCGGTGCTGCAATTGACGGGCGGGTCCGCGAAATCTCCGCGATGGCGGACCGGGCCACGCGCACCTATCGCGTACGCATCGCGATCCCCGATGCTCCGCCCGCCTATCGGCTCGGCATGACGGCGAACGTGTCGTTTGCCGTACCCGCTGCGATCAGCGGCGTGGAAGTGCCGCTGTCGGCCGTGATTGCCAAGGGACCCGAGAAATACGTCTGGATCGTGCCGGTCGGCAGCGACGTCGCAACGCCGCGCATCGTCGAGGTCGCGGGAACGCGCGGCGAAAATCTCGTTGTTGCGGGTGACCTTTCCGCCGGCGACCGGATCGTTGCGGCGGGTGCCCATCTGCTGCGCGACGGCCAGCGTGTGCGCGTGGCCGCGGTGTTGCCGTGAGCGCGCAACGCTTCAACCTGTCGGCCTGGGCGATCGCGCACGCGTCGTTCACGCGCTTTGTCGTGGTACTGCTGATGGCGGCAGGCATCCTCGCCTTCTTCAAGCTAGGCCAGAAAGAAGATCCCGATTTCACGTTTCGCGTGATGGTGTTGCAAACCGCGTGGCCGGGGGCGACCGCCGACGAGGTGCAAAACCAAGTCACGGCCCGCCTCGAGCGCAAACTCCAGGAAGTGCCCTATCTCGATTTCACGCGCTCCTCGTCGCGGCCGGGCGAATCGCTGATCTTCGTCAATCTGCGCCAGGACGTGCCGCCCAAACAGGTGGCCGACATCTGGTACCAGGTCCGCAAGAAAATCGGCGACATCCGCGCGACCTTGCCCGCGGGCGTGCAAGGTCCGTTCTTCAACGACGAATTCGGCGACACCTACAGCGCCATCTACGCGCTGACCGGCGAGGGCTACGGCTTCCGCCAGCTCAAAGACCAAGCCGATCTGCTGCGCGACGCGCTGCTGCGCGTGCGCGGCGTGGAGAAGATCGACGTGATCGGCGAACAGGCGGAGCGCGTCTTCGTGACCGTTTCCAATCGGCGTCTGGCGCAACTTGGCATCGACGTGGATGCGATCGCGCGCGCGGTCGGCGGCCAGAACGATGTCGAGCCGGCAGGTACGGTCAACACGGCGGCGCGCGACGTGCGCTTGCGCGTCGAAGGCGGGGTGGACCGCATGGCGGAGATCGCCGAGATCAGGCTGCGCGCGGGCGACGCCACAATCCGGCTCGGCGACATCGCCGAGGTTACGCGCGGCTATGTCGACCCGCCGATCTTCCGCATGCGTTTCCAGAATCGCGACGCGATCGGGCTGGGCGTCGTCATGGCGCGCGACGGCAACGTCGTCGAACTGGGCCCGCGCCTCGACGCCGCGATCGCCGCGGCAGGCGCGCAAATGCCGCTCGGGATCGAGATCGGCAAGGTCGCCGACCAGCCGCAGATCGTCGGTCGCTATATCGGCGAGTTTCTGACCACGCTGCTCGAGGCGATCGCGATCGTGCTGGTCGTGAGTTTTCTAAGCCTCGGGCTTCGCACCGGCATCGTCGTGGCGCTCACGATCCCGCTCGTGCTGGCGATCACGTTTCTCGCGATGGATTATTTCGGCATCGCCCTCCAGAAGATTTCGCTGGGTGCTTTGATCATCGCGCTTGGCCTGCTCGTCGACGATGCGATGATCGCAGTCGAGATGATGGCCCGCAAACTCGAAGAGGGCATGGACAAGGCGGCCGCTGCGACCTACGCCTTCACCTCGACCGCCATGCCGATGCTGACCGGCACGTTGATCACGGTCGCGGGCTTCCTCCCCGTCGGCCTCGCCAAATCGACGGCGGGCGAATACACGTTTTCGATCTTCGCCGTGGTCGGGATAGCCCTTGTCGTTTCGTGGTTCGCGGCCGTGTTTTTCACGCCGTATCTGGGCTACGTGCTGCTCGCCGAGCGCAAGGCGCACGGGGCGCACAACGTGTTCGACACGCGCTTCTACAAGGGTTTACGCAGCTTCGTCGATGGGTGCCTGCGCTATCGCTGGCTCGTGATCGGTGCCACGGGCTTCTTGTTCGCGGCCGGCATCGCCGGGCTCGCCGTCGTGCCCAAGCAGTTCTTTCCGGCCTCGAACCGCGCCGAGGCGATGGTCGAGCTTTGGCTCCCCGAAGGCAGCGGATTTGCCGCAAGCGAAGCGGCGGCCAAGCAGATGGAGCGCGCGCTCGCTGGCAACCCCGACGTCGTCAATATCGCGACCTATGTCGGCGGCGGCAGCCCGCGCTTCTATCTGCCGCTTGACCAGCAGCTGCAATCCTCGAACTTCGCCCAGCTTGTCGTATTGACGGCCGACCTCGAGGCGCGCGAGCGCGTGATCGCGCGTATTCGCACCGAGCTCGGCGCAAATGCGGCAGGCGTGCGCGGCCGCGTCGATCGCCTCAATAGCGGCCCGCCGGTCGGCTGGCCCGTGCAGTTTCGCGTGCGCGGCGACGATCCGGCGGTGCTGCGCAAATTCGCCGACGCCGTCAAAGACCAGGTGCGCGCGCATCCCGCGACGTTCGACGTGCACGACGATTGGCGCGAGGCTGTGTCGAGCTTGCGCATCGCGATCGACCAAGACCGTGCGCGTGCCCTCGGCATCACTTCGCAGACTGTGCGGCGCACGCTGGCAGGCGTGACCGCCGGTGTCGCCATCGGCGGCTATCGCGAAGACGATGCGATAATCCCGATTCTGCTGCGCGCACCAGCCGACGAGCGCACGGCCTTGGCGACACTCGGGCAGGTCTATGTGCGCGCCGCGAACGGCGTTTCCGTGCCGCTCGCGCAGATCGCGCGCCTTGTGCCCGACAGCGAGGCCGGCATTGTGTGGCGGCGCAATCGCATGCCGACGATCACGGTGCAGGCCAATCTGCCGGACAGCGTGCAGCCGCCCGACGTGTCCAAGGCGATCGACGCGGCCCTTGCCCCGCTGCGTCGCCAATTGCCGGCCGGCTACACGATCGAGGCGGGCGGGGCGGTCGAGGAGAGTGCCAAGTCGCAAGCCTCGATCTTCGTCAATCTGCCGCTGGTCGCGGTCGCGACCCTGGTGCTGCTGATGCTGCAGCTGCATCATTTCGGGCGCGCGATGCTGGTTTTCCTGACCGCCCCCTTGGGCATCATCGGGGCCGCAGGCGCCTTGCTGATTTTCCAGCTGCCGTTCGGCTTTACGGCGATCCTGGGCGTGATTGCGCTCTCGGGCATGATCATGCGCAATTCGGTCATTCTGGTGGACCAGATCGAGCGCGAAATTGCGGCCGGCCACGATTCCTGGACCGCGATCGTCGAGTCGACCGTGGCACGGTTCCGGCCGATTATGCTGACTGCTGCGGCCGCGATCCTGGCGCTCATTCCGCTTACCCGCAACGTGTTCTGGGGGCCGATGTCGGCCGCCATGATGGGTGGGCTCGTGGTCGCAACCCTGCTCACGGTCACGTTCCTGCCGGCCCTCTATGCGGCCTGGTTCCGCGTGAAACGGCCCCATCCCGTCGCCGAACCCCTCCCCCAACTGGCGGCTGCGGCAGCCGAATAGGGTTTTGGCGCCAAGCCCCCTGGCGGCAGCGCCATGGCGCCGCCATAATCGTTCGTAACTTGTCGCTTCGCGGTTGCGAAACGCCAAGGGGAATCCACGGGGGACCAATGGAATCGATCTACTACGTCGTGAGCTGGGCCTGCCATCGGCGCTGCAAACATTGCTACGAAGAGCGCTTCCGGCCCTACAATGCCGAGGAGATGAAGGGCGTTCTGGCCGAAGCGGTTGCGGCCTTCCCGCGCATCGTCGATGCATTGCCCGAGCGCCTGGTCTATCGCGACCGAACGGCCCCGAACGCCGACGGCAGCCTGCCCGAGAAAGTCGGCCGCGTGATTCTCTCGGGCGGAGAATCGCTGCTCGATCCGATCCGCGAGAACGTCACCTACAAGGTCATCGAGCGGCTGCAGGCGCGCTATCGCGACAATGGCGGCGTTAAGGTCGTCGTGCAGACGACCGGCGATCTCGTGACGCCGCGCATCCTCGACGACCTGCTTGAGCGCGGAATCTGGATGCTCTCCTGCGCTGGGCTCGACGATTTCCACGTCAATATCGATCCCGAACGCCTCAAGGACGAGCTCACGCGATTGTTCGAATCGCGCGGCATGGCGGTCTCGGGCCTTGCAGCCCAGAACCGCAATTGGCTCGACGAGACCGGGCCGCTCTTCAGCTTCTTCGGCGCCACACCCGATGCCTGGATCGGCAAAATCTGGCCGCGCGGCCGAGCGTGGACCAACGGACTTTCGACCGCAACGCTCGACGACAATTTCTGCGGCCGCTGGTCTGGCGGTCTCGATTTTCTGCGCCACGGCTATTCGGGTGCTGAAGTGTCGATCGAGCCCAATGGCGACGTCTATCCGTGCTGCATGAAAACCAAAATGCCGATCGGCAATCTGCAGCAGGACACGCTGATCGAGATACTCGACTCGCTGGCGGGCGATCCGGCCTTCCAGGCGATCTCGGCGGGCACGCCCGACCGCATGGGGCTCGCCGATGGCTGGTCGGTCGAAAAATTCCGCGCCAAATCCGCGACCACGACGCCGACTGGCAAGCCCTACGCCAATCTTTGCATCGGCTGCGATCGTTTCCATGAAGAAGTGCTCGCACCGCGCCTTGCGGCCGCCGCCGAACGCCGGCGCGTCGCACGGATGGCGGCAGCCCAATGAGGATCACGCGTCGGCATTTCGTCGCTGCGGCAGCCTCTGCTGCCGTTTTTCCGTCGCCGCGTGCAAGCGCGCAAGCGGCGTGGGGGCAAACGCTGGCCCAAGCGCGCGGCAAGCCAGTGTTTTTCAATGCCTGGGGCGGGGACGAGCGCACGAACGCCTTCATCGAATGGACGGCGATCCGCTTGCGCGCCGAATTCGGCATCGAGCTGCGCCATGTGCGTTTGCGCGACACAGCCGAGGCTGTGCAGCGCGTGATCGCCGAGAAGTCGGCGGGCCGCGATGCAGGCGGGGCGGTCGATCTTGTGTGGATCAACGGTCCCAATTTCGTCGCCATGAAAGAACGCGGCCTTCTGTTCGGGCCGTTTGCGCAGGAATTGCCGAATTTCCGCTATGTCGATACGGTCGGCAAACCCTCGACGATCGTCGACTTCACGGTGCCCGTCGAAGGTTATGCGGCTCCTTGGCGCATGGCGCAGATCGTTTATGTGTACGATGCGGCACGGCTCGCAAACCCGCCGCGTTCGATCCCGGCTTTGCGCGACTGGGCGCTTGCCAACCCGGGGCGCACCACGCATCCGGCTGTGCGCAATTTTCTTGGGGCGACGTTCCTCAAGCAGGCCCTGTTCGAGCTTGCACCCGATTCCGCGGTGCTGCAGCGCGAGGCAGGCGGCGAATACGAAGCAAGCGTTGCCCCCTTGTGGCGCTGGTACGATGCGCTGCGCCCGGCTTTGTGGCGCCAGGGCCGCCAATTTCCCGACAGCGGGCCCGCCCAGCGCCAGCTTTTGAACGACGGCGAGATCGATCTGATGGTGTCGTTCAATCCGGCCGAAGCGGCCGTGTCGATCGCCAACGAATTGCTGCCCAAAACCGCGCGCGTCTATACGATGGCGGCGGGCACCATCGGCAATACGAGTTTTGTGGCGATCCCCTACAATGCCGCCAACCGCGCGGCTGCCATGGTTGCGTCGGATTTTCTGATGGGGCCGGAGGCGCAGGCGCGCATGAGCGATCCGCGCCAACTCGGCAATCCGAGCGTGCTCGACATCGCGAAGCTGCCGGAAGAAGCGCGCCGTTTCTTCGCCGCCGTTCCGCCGATCGCCGGCATGCCGACGCAAGCCGAGCTTGGCCGCGTGTTGCCCGAGCCGCATCCAAGCTGGATGACGCGCATCGCCGCCGATTGGGAACGGCGCTATACCGGCTGACATGGCGCTTGGTGTCGTCCCTTATCTGACGCTTGCGTTGTTTTTGGGGCCGGTTGCGGCGGGTCTTGTTTTCACGCTGCTGCCTGCCTTCGGCTATCTGCCTGCTCTGGGCGAAACGCAAATCGGTTTCCGGGTTTTCGAACGCCTGTTCGATCAGCCGGGTTTGGCGGGCAGCGTTGTATTGACCCTCGGCACCGGGTTTGCCGCAAGCCTGATTTCGCTTGGGCTTGCCTTGGGCTTCTGTGCGGCGGCCCATGGAAGGCCAATCTTCCGCAGCGCCGAGCGATTGCTCGCACCGCTGCTGGCCACGCCGCACGCGGCGATCGCACTCGGCTTTGCGTTTCTGATTGCTCCCTCGGGCTGGCTCGTTCGGCTCGTGTCGCCGGAACTCACCGGCTGGACGCGCCCGCCCGATTTCGCGAGCGTGGGCGATTCAGCGGGGATTGCGCTCGTGCTGGGCCTGGTACTCAAGGAAGCGCCCTATCTGCTGCTGATGGCGGTTGCCGCCCACGGGCAGATCGCGGCGACAGCCACAATGGCAACGGCGCGCACGCTTGGCTATTCGCCGTTTGCCGCGTGGCTAAAGGCGATTCTGCCGCAGCTCTATCCGCAGATCCGTTTGCCGATCTACGCGGTGCTGGCGTTTTCGCTGTCTGCGGTCGATGTGGCGTTGATCCTCGGGCCGTCGAACCCGCCGCCTTTGGCTGTACTCGCCGTGCGTTGGGCCAACGATCCGCTGCTCGATCTGTTTTTGCCGGCAATGGCGGCGGCCAGTCTTCAGCTGTTGCTTGTTGCCGGTGCGATCGGCCTTTGGCGGCTCGGCGAAGCGGCAGTTGCGCATCTGGCACGTCCGTGGCTTGCCGACGGCACGCGGGGCCGCACCCTCGAACATGCGGCACCGGTCGCCCGTGCCACGCTGGTCGCCGTTGCCGCGATCAATGCCGTTTGCGTTGCGGCGATGGCACTGTGGTCGGTCGCAACGGCGTGGCGCTTTCCGCACGCATTGCCCGAACGCTGGAGCTTCGACAACTGGATGCGCGCAGCCGGACGCCTTGCCGAGCCTGCCGCCACGACCTTGTCGGTCGCGGCGGCGGCGACCGTCGCTGCACTCGTGCTTGTTTGTCTGTGCCTTGAAAACGAGACGCGCCGCCAGCGTGCGGCGGGGCCTTCGGCTTTGTGGGCGCTCTATCTGCCGCTGCTGGTGCCGCAGATCTCGTTCCTGCTCGGCGCGCAAAGCCTCTTGGTGCGGCTGGGCTGGGACGGCACATGGGCGGCACTCGTATGGTTCCATCTGCTGTTCGTGCTGCCGTATGTGTTTCTGGTGCTGGCCGATCCGTGGCGCGCACTCGATCCGCGCTACGCCAAGCTCGCCGCGTGCTTGGGTGCAGCCCCATGGCGCGTGTTTTTCGCCGTGCGCTTGCCGCTGCTGCTGCGCCCGCTCTTGGTCGCCGCCGCCGTCGGCTTTGCGGTCAGCGTCGGGCTTTATCTGCCGACTGTGCTGGGCGGCGGCGGCAGGCTCACGAGCCTTGCGACCGAGGCCGTGTCGCTCGCCTCGGGCGGCGATCGGCGCATCGTCGGCGTCTATGCGTTTTTGCAGGCCCTGCTGCCGCTGCTGGCTTACGGCTTGGCGCTGGCCGTGCCCGCGTTCTTGTTTCGCGATCGACGGGGGCTGAGATGAGCGGCCTTGTATTCGAACATGTGCGCTTGGCGGCAGGGCCGCGCGTGCTGGTCGCTGATTTCTCGCTCGCCATCGCACCCGGCGAAATCGCGACTGTGATGGGCGCTTCGGGGACAGGCAAATCGAGCCTGCTCGCCTATGCCTGCGGCACCCTGGCGCCGGGCCTTGCAGCGCGCGGCTCGGTGCGGCTCGACGGCGTCGAGATCAGCGCCTTGCCGCCCGAGCGTCGCCGCATCGGCATCCTGTTCCAGGACGATCTCTTGTTTCCGCATCTGTCGGTCGGCGCCAATCTCGGTTTCGGTCTGCGCGCCGACGCAAACGACCGCCGTGCCCGCATCGAAGAAGCGCTTGCAGCCGCAGGCCTCGCTGGCTTTGCCGTGCGCGATCCGGCGACTTTGTCGGGCGGCCAGCGCCAGCGCGTGGCGCTCATGCGCGCGTTGCTGGCCGAGCCTGCGGCGATCCTGCTCGACGAGCCGTTCGGCAAGCTCGACGCCGATCTGCGCGCGCAGATGCGTGAATTCGTGTTTGCGCATGTGCGCGAGCGCAAGCTGCCGTGCCTCATGGTTACCCACGACAGCCAAGATGCCGTTGCGGCGGGCGGCGTTGTGCGCACGCTCGAGAATTTCGCCTGACGCGAAAGCTTCCGTCAGTAGATCGCCGGCACGTACATCTCGCGCGGCACGGGCCCGCGAATATAGTCGGGATTGTAGACGCGGGCGGGCAGTTCGACCGGCTCGTGCTGCACCTCGCCGTACGGGATTTGGCTCAGCAGATGGCTGATGCAGTTGAGGCGCGCGCGCTTCTTGTCGACGGCCTCCACGACCCACCACGGCGCTTCCGGAATATGGGTGTGCTGCAGCATCGCTTCTTTGGCCTTCGTGTACTGCTCCCAGCGCACGCGCGACTGCAGATCCATCGGGCTCAGTTTCCACTGTTTCATTGGATCGTGGATGCGCATTTGGAAGCGCAGATGCTGCTCGCTGTCGGTGATCGAGAACCAGTATTTGACGAGCACGATGCCCGAGCGCACGAGCATGCGCTCGAATTCCGGCACGGTGCGGAAAAATTCTTCGACCTGCGCTTCGTTGCAGAAGCCCATCACGCGTTCCACACCCGCCCTGTTGTACCAGGAGCGGTCGAACAGCACGATTTCGCCGCCCGCCGGCAGATGCGACACGTAGCGCTGGAAATACCATTGCGTGCGTTCGCGCTCGTTGGGGGCGGGCAGGGCCGCCACGCGGCAGACGCGCGGATTGAGGCGCTGGGTGATGCGCTTGATCGCCCCGCCCTTGCCGGCCGAATCGCGCCCTTCGAAGATCACGACGATCTTGAGCTTCTTGTCGACGACCCAATCCTGCAGCTTCACAAGTTCGCTCTGCAGCCGGAACAGCTCGCGGAAATAGATGCGCCGGTCGATCGAGTTCTGCTCCGGATGTTCGGACATGCCGTCCATGATCGCGGCCAAGCGGCCATCGTCGATCTCGAGTTCAAGCTCCTCGTCGAAGCTGTCGGCCATTTCGGCCATCACGCGTTCGTGGATGGTTTTGGCGTCGTTCCGGTCGCTGCTCATGGGGGCCTGCCTCGTCGTTTCCGGTTTCCCGAAACTTTACGCGGCAGCCCGCGTCACAATTATGACGCCGAGCCTGACATTGGAGCCAATGGCTTGCGGCAGAAGGAGAATTGGCTGGGGCGCTAGGATTCGAACCTAGGTATGTCGGTACCAAAAACCGATGCCTTACCGCTTGGCGACGCCCCAGCAAGGACTTTCAAGGCCCGCGTTTTTAGACCGCCCGCGCGCCCTTGTCGAGAGGGTCAGGCGGCCTTCGCGGCGACGTTTTCGACGTACCAGCGATAGGCGTCGGCCAAGCCCGTTTCGAGGTCGATCTTGGGCCGCCAACCGAGCGCCATCAGCCGCGACGGGTCGGTCAGTTTGCGCGGCGGGCCGTTCGGGCGCGACGTGTCGAACGCGAGCGTGCCCTTGTAGCCCGCTACTTTGCACACGGTCTCGACGAAGGTCTTGATCGAAACGTCGGTGCCCACGCCGACATTGAACGCGTCGAGGCCCGAATAGTTGCGCATCAGGAACACGCACGCATCGGCCATGTCGTCGACATGCATGAATTCGCGCAAGGGCGTGCCGTCGCCCCAAACGGGGATGTTCGGCTCGTTGTTGCGTTTGGCGCGGTGCACCTTGACGATCGTGGCGGCCGGCACATGGCTCATTTCGAGGTCGTAATTGTCGTTGGGGCCGTAGAGATTGGTCGGCATGCAGGCGATGAAATCAACGCCGTACTGCTTTTTGTAGGCCTGGCACATTTTGAGGCCCGCGATCTTGGCGATCGCGTACCATTCGTTGGTCGGCTCGAGCGGGCCGGTCAGCAGCGAATCTTCGTGGATAGGCTGCGGCGCCATGCGCGGATAGATGCAGGTCGAGCCCAGGAACAGGAGTTTGCGGACGCCCGCCTTGTAGGCACCGTCGATGACGGCGTTCTGGATCGCGAGATTCTGATAGAGGAATTCGGCCGGTCGCGTGTTGTTGGCGTGAATGCCGCCCACGCGCGCGGCCGCCAGAAACACCGCATCGGGCTTCTGGGCGGCAAGCCAGCGTTCGACCGCGTCCTGGCGCGTGAGATCGAGCTCGCTCTTGGCCACGGTCAGCACCGTGCAGTCTTCGCGTGCCAGCCGGCGCACGATGGCCGAACCCACCATGCCGCGGTGGCCGGCGACGAAGACGCGTTTTCCCTTGAGGTCGAACTCAGGCGTTGCGGTCATTGCGATGGCTCTCGCGCTCGACGAGTTTGAGGTCCGAGGCAACCATTTCCTCGACCAGCTGTTTGAAGCCGATCTTGTGCTTCCAGCCGAGCTTGGCGCGCGCCTTCGACGGGTCGCCCAACAGGAAATCGACTTCCGTCGGCCGGAAATAGCGCGGATCGATCTCGACGAGGACCTCGCCGGTCTTGGCGTCCACGCCCTGTTCGTCCACGCCCTTGCCGCGCCATTCGATGGGCCGGCCGATCTGCGCAAACGCGATATTCACGAATTCGCGAACGGTTTGGGTTTCGCCGGTGGCCAGCACGTAGTCGTCCGGTTCGGCCTGCTGCAGCATCAGCCACATGCCTTCGACGTAGTCGCGCGCATGGCCCCAGTCGCGGTAGCTGTCGATGTTGCCGAGATAGAGCTTCTTCTGGAAACCGAGCTTGATGGCGGCAACCGCACGCGAGATCTTGCGCGTGACGAAGGTTTCGCCGCGCGTCGGGCCTTCGTGGTTGAACAGAATGCCGTTCGAGGCGTGCATGCCGTAGGCTTCGCGGTAGTTGACCGTGATCCAGTAGGCATAGAGCTTGGCGGCGGCATAGGGGCTGCGCGGGCGGAAGGGGGTGGTTTCCTTCTGCGGGCGCTCTTGCACGAGGCCGTAGAGCTCCGAGGTACTCGCCTGATAGAAACGCGCGGTCTTTTCCATGCCGAGGATGCGGATCGCTTCGAGCAAGCGCAGCGTGCCGATTCCGTCGGAATTGGCCGTATATTCGGGCGTTTCGAAGCTCACGGCCACATGGCTCTGGGCCGCGAGATTGTAGATCTCGGTCGGCTGGGTCTGCTGGACCAAGCGGATCAGGTTCGTGGCGTCGGTCAAGTCGCCGTAATGCATGAAAAACCGCACGCCGTGCTCGTGCCGGTCGGCATAGAGATGGTCGACGCGCGCCGTATTGAACGACGAGGACCGGCGCTTCACGCCGTGGACGATATAGCCCTTCTGCAGCAGCAATTCGGCCAGATAGGCGCCGTCTTGGCCGGTGATCCCGGTAATGAGTGCCACGGGTTTCGACATGATTTTTTCCAGCAAAGATACGTGGGAGGGGAGGGGTTTAGCATCAAGGATGGCGGGCGACAACGGCGCTTGCAGACCCCTTATGCCACCCCCCAGAGGCGGCCCACCACCCGGCCGGAATCGCGGCTTTGAGGGGGGCCAAAGCCGCTTCAGCTGCCGCCCGGCTGGCAAACAGCGCAAAACACGTGGCCCCGCTGCCGGACATGCGGGAAAGCAGTGCGCCCGGCAGGGAAGCAAGCTGGCCGCGCAAGGCCGCAATCTCGGGCACGCAAGCCTCGGCAGCCTCGGTGAGGTCATTGTCGGTCGCGGCCAGGCTTTGCGCCAAAGCGGCCGCCGTCAGCGGAATCGCAAAGCGTTTGGGTGCCGAAAAGCCGCCGCTGCGGCGCTGGAACACAAGCGGCGTGGCCAGCGCAATGCCCGGATTGGCAAGGATCAGCCCTGCTTCGGGCAACTCGGGGAGTGGGTCGAGAATGTCGCCCACACCCGCAATCCAGCAGGGCTGGCTCGCCAGGCACATCGGCACGTCCGCACCGAGGCGTGCTGCGATCGCATGCAGCTGGCTTGGCGACAGGTCGAGGCGCCAGAGACGCTGGAGGGCGCGCAAAGCGGCGGCGGCGTCTGCCGAGCCGCCGCCAATGCCGCTGGCGACGGGCAGGTTCTTGACCAACCGCAGGGCGGCTGTGCTTGTGTCCGCTTCCAAGGCGGCGCCCGCGCGCAGCACGAGATTGTCCGGCCCCGCCGATAGGCCGGCCGCAAACGGGCCCTCGATCGCAAGACTTGTCGCGTCGGCCGCTTCCGCCGCAACGACGTCGCCGATATCGGCAAAGGCGACGAGCCCGTCGAGCAGATGGTAGCCGTCGGCGCGTCGGCCGACGACCTGCAGACTGAGATTGAGCTTGGCCGGTGCCGCTTCGACGATCATCGCGTGCGCGCAAGCTCGGCGGCGGCAGGTGCGGCGCGCGCCCGGGCGCGGGCCCGCTGCCGCGTGGGTGCGGGCGCATAAAGCGTTTTGCTCGCTTCGACGATCGTAACACCCGCGAGTGCCGGAAACAGCCGTGCGCCTATTCGCTCCCACGCGCGCGCCGAAGACAGCCACAGGCTTCCCGACAGCGGCGGCACGAACAGGCAATTGCGCGTCTGCTGCGGCACGAACAGATTGTCGCGCAGCAGGCGCTGCAGCTGGCCGGAGGTGTAAGGGTGGCCGTGGCCGAACGGCGTGCGGTCGAGGCGCGCCCAGATGCCGCGCCGGTTGGGCACCACGATCAGCACGCGCCCGCTGCCCGACAGCACGCGCCACACCTCGCGCAGAAACGGCCGCAGCGATTCCGCATGCTCGATCGCGTGCACGAGCAGCACGCGGTCGACCGACATGTCCGCCAGCGGCAGCGCTTCTTCTTCGACGAGGCTCGTGGCGTTGGGCCCCTCGGGCGGCCAATGCAGCACGCCCTGCGGGGCCGGCATCATGGCAAGGCAGCGTGCGGCGTTGCCGCGCCAATTGCGCAGATAGGGGACCGCATAGCCGAGCCCGAGGACCGCTTGACCGGCCGCGTCGGGCCAAATCTCCTGTAGGCGCGCGTCGATGAGCCGACGCGCGGTACGGCCCAGGGGGCTTGCGTAGAAATCCCGCAAATCGACGACGTCGGACCACATGACGGGCGCAGTTTCTGCCGTCAGCCGCACAAGGGCAAGTGTCGGATCAAGTACGGCTCCCAATTTCGGCGCAATCGCGTCTAGGATGTGCGCGGGAGGCGGAAAGGGACGCAAACGTGGAGCAGATCAACCAAGCGATCTTGTTGGGCGGATTTCTGGTGGTGCTCAGCATCCTGGCCGGCATGTTCTCGTCGCGCCTGGGGGCACCGTTGCTGCTCGTGTTTTTGGGGCTCGGCATGCTCGCGGGCGAAGACGGGCCGGGCGGCGTTGCGTTCGGCGATTTCAAGCTCACCTATCTCGTGGGCTCGGTGGCGCTTGCGATCATCCTGTTCGACGGCGCGTTGCGCACCTCGCGCCAGACGATCCGGCTTGCGGTCAAGCCGGCCTTCGTGCTCGCCACGCTCGGCGTGGCGATAACCGCCACCATCGTGGGCGCCGTCGCGTTCGTCACGCTGTCGATGTCGCCGATCGCGGCGTTTCTCGTGGGTGCGGTCGTCGCATCGACCGATGCGGCGGCCGTCTTCCTGCTGCTCAACGCGCGCGGGACCGAAATCAACAAGCGCGTGGCCGCCACGCTCGAGGTCGAAAGCGGCCTCAACGATCCGATGGCGGTGTTTCTGACGATCGCGTGCGTCGAATATCTGCTGCATCCGGCCCCGCTCGATTGGACGCTCGGCCTGTTCTTCCTCAAGCAGATGCTGGGCGGGGCTGCGATCGGCATTGCAGGCGGCTTCGTGCTCGTCTGGCTCGTTAACCGCGCCGAACTTGCGGGCGGGCTCTACCCGGTGCTGTGCGCTGCTTTTGCCGTGTCGATTTTCGCGGCCGCCCAATCGCTCGACGCGTCGGGCTTCCTGGCCGTCTATCTTGCGGGCCTCGTGCTTGGCAACCGGCGCCACCGTGCGCAGGCGACGATCCTGCGTTTCCACGACGGGCTCGCCTGGATATCGCAGATTGTGATGTTCCTGATGCTGGGCTTGCTCGTGACTCCATCGAAGCTGTTGCAGCATGTAGGGGCCGAGATCGCGATCGCTGTGGCGCTGGTGCTTATTGCCCGCCCGGCGGCGGTATTTTTGTGCTTGCTGCCCGCGAAATTCGACTGGCGCGAAAAGACCTTCATCTCGTGGGTGGGCTTACGCGGCGCCGTACCGATCTTTCTCGCCTCGATCCCGGTCATCGCAGGCGTGCGCGACGCCGAAATATTTTTCAACGTCGCCTTCGTCGTCGTGCTCGTTTCGCTCGTGGTGCAGGGCTGGACCGTCGGCATTGCCGCTCGCTTTCTGGGGCTCGCATTGCCGCCGCAGATCGACAAGACCGAGCGCACCGACATCGACCTGCCGCTGGTGGCCGACCGCGACGCGGCAAGCTGGCGCGTGGCCGAGCACAGCCCGGCCCTCGACCGGCCCTTCACGGATCTGCCGCTGCCAAGGCGTGCCCGCATCATCGCGGTGATCCGTGCGGGTACGCTGCTCAATCGCCAAGAACTCGAGCGGCTCAGCGTCGGCGACCAGATCATCGCCCTCGTGCCGCCCGAACAGTCGATCGATCTCGATCGGCTGTTCGCACCGCGCCCGGTGCGGCGCAAGAATATCGACGACATGGGCGAGTTCGTGTTTGCGGGCGACGTGAAGCTTGGCGTTTTGTGCGCGCAGTACGGCGTGCCGTTCGAAGCGCCCAACGCCGAGCAGACGCTCGCCGATTTCCTCGCCGAGCGCCTCGGCCCCGACGCTATCCCTGGCGACCGCGTCGCACTGGGGCCGGTTGAACTCGTCGTGGGTGCCATCGCGCGCGGCCGCGCGACCAAAGTCGGCCTTGAACTCGAAGCGCCCGACGAGCGCCTGCCGGTGTTGCGCGCTCTGCAGCGCTTGGCCAATGCTTGGCGCAGCCTGCGCGGTCAGCCGCGCGCGCCGTAAGGGCCCATCGTTGAAGCCGGAGCCCTAAACGCCTAAGCTCGGGCGTTTTCCGCCGATCCACAAAACGGAGTTCCCATGAAACTCGCCTTCAGCGGTGCCAGCCCCTATGCCCGCAAAGTCATGCTCGTCGCGCACGAATGCGGGCTTGCCGACCGTATCGAAAAGGTCGTTACAAGCGTGCGCCCCGACCAGCCCAACCGCGATCTGGGCCGCGACAATCCGCTGATGAAGGTGCCGACCCTGTGGACCGACGGCGGCGAAGCGCTTTACGACAGTCGCGTGATCTGCGCCTATCTCGATTCGCTGCATGGCGGGCGCAAGATCATCCCGGAGGCGGGCGGTGCACGCTGGCAGGCCCTGCGCATCGAAGCTTTGGCCGACGGTGTGGCCGATGCGGGCATTCTCTTGCGCTACGAAGGTGCTTTGCGCCCCGAAGCGTTGCGCTGGAAGGAATGGATCGACGGCCAGACCGCCAAGGTGCAGCAAGGGCTCGACCAGATCGAGCGCGATGCGGCTCTGCTCGATGGCGAATTCGGCATCGGCCAGATCTCGGTCGTCGCCGCCGTTGGCTGGCTGCAATTGCGCGCGGTCGTGGGCGATGCGTATGCCGGTCGCCCGAAGCTTGCTGCCTGGATGCAGAAGATCGCAACCCGCCCGTCGGTCGCCGCCACGATGCCGGTGGCGTAAGCGTTGGACAGTGCTGCTTCGATCATCGCCGCCCTCGAGTTGCGTCCGCATCCCGAGGGCGGCCATTATCGCGAGACCTTCCGCCATGTCGATCCGGCGGGTGCACGCGGGGCCATGACGGCCATCTACTATCTGCTGGCCGCAGGCGAGTTTTCGCACTGGCATCGCGTCGATGCGGCGGAGATTTGGCATTGGTATGCGGGCGCACCGATGGTGCTGACCCTTTCGGCCAACGGCCACGATGCGGAGGCCAAAATCCTCGGTCCTGAAATTCTCGGCGGCCAGCGCCCGCAAGTCACCGTCGAAGCGGGCGTGTGGCAAACGGCGACGAGCCTGGGGGCGTGGACGCTCGTGGGCTGCACGGTGGGCCCGGCTTTTGCGTTCGACGGCTTCGAACTCGCGCCGCCCGATTGGCGCTCGCAGCCGCGTCCTAGAAGCGGCTGAGCATCCGCGCGCGCCACATGAGTCCCGCGACGATCGCGACATTGAGGATGTTCCACGCAACCCCATTGACGAACGCCAGCGCATAGCTGCCGGTCCAGTCGAAGATGGCGCCTGAGAGCCAACCGCCCAACGCCATGCCCACGAGGGTCGCCATTAATACGATGCCGACGCGCATGCCCGCTTCCGAGGCCGGATAGATCGCGCGCACCACAAGCGCGTAGCTTGGCACAATTCCGCCTTGGAACAGGCCGAACAGGGCCGAGATCACGAACAGCGAGGCAAGCCCGTCGAAAAACAAATAAAGTGCGAGCGCCACCATTTGCAGAAACGAGCCGAGCAGCAAGGTCGCAAAACCGCCGATGCGATCGGCGAGCAGGCCCGACAAGATGCGGCTGGCAACGCCGCATGCCAGCATCAGCGACAGCATCTCTGCCCCGCGCGCCGCGCCATAGCCGAGATCGGCGCAGTAGGCGACGATATGGACTTGCGGCATCGCCATGGCCACGCAGCACGCAACACCGGCGACCACGAGCAAGGTCTGGATCGTGCCGCTCGACAAGCCGAGACGAAGCTGCGCCGCCGTCTGAAACGCCTGTGTGCCTTCTGCCTCGTCCGCGGCCGATGGCGGCTTGGCGCGCAGCAGGAGGACCAGCGGCAGCATCGTTGCGAGCACGATCACGCCGATGCCGATATAGGTCTGGCGCCAGCCGAGCGTGTCGAGAAAGGGTTGCATGGCCGGCGGCCAGATCGCCCCGGCCAGATAATTGCCGCACGCGCACAGCGACACGGCGATGCCGCGCCGCCGGACGAACCAGCGCGAGATGTCGGCCATCAGCGGCCCGAACATGGCCGAGCTGCCGAGGCCCGCGATCGCGATTCCGTGCAGAAGTGCGAAGACGACGAGGCTGTCGGCGAAGCCCGCTAGAACATAGCCCGCCGCCATCACGAGCGTGCCGCCGAATACCGGCAACATCGTGCCATAGCGGTCGCACAAGCGCCCCATGACGACGCCGCCGACGGCAAAGCCGATCATCGTCGCGGTGTAGGCGAGCGAGACGTCGGCGCGGCTGGCGCCGAATTCGGCCTGCACCTGCGGCAGCACGACGATGACCGACCACATGCCGACGCAGCCGAGCGTCGAGAGCGCGATCGCAAGGGCAAGCCGCCGCCAGCTCTGCGGCCCGTCGAGCGTTCGTGTGGGGTCGGTCAAGCGGCGCGCCGCGTCGGGCTGACGCAGCCAATCTCGAAACGGGCGTTCACGCGGTGTCTCTCCCGATAGTTGTTGCGGCGACGATAGCGCGTTGCCGCCGCCGTTACGAGCGCGCCGCCAGCAGCCGTCCCGCATTGTCGACGAGGCGGGCGACGGCCGCATCGAGCGTTTCGTATTTCTTGGCAAAGCAGAAACGGATCGTACTGCGCATGCCGGCATCGGCATAGAAGGCCGAAACGGGGATGGCGGCCACACCGGCATCGGCGACCATGCGGCGGCAGAAGGCGGCATCGTCGTCGAGTCCCATCGGCCCGAGATCGACATTGAGGAAATATGTGGCCGCACTCGGCAGTACCGCGAATCCGGCCTGCGCCAAGCCGGTGGCCAGATGGTCGCGCCGTGCCTGTAGGTCAGCGCGCATCGCGTCGAAATGTTCGGCCGGTTTGGCAAGCCCGTAGGCGACCGCACTCTGCAGATTGGGCGGCGTGGTGAAGGTGATGTATTGGTGCGCTTTGGCGAGCACCTTCAGCAAAGAAGGTGCGGCCACGACGAAACCGACTTTCCAGCCGGTCAGATTGAAGATCTTGCCAGCCGAGCCGATCTTGATGCTGCGTTCGCGCAGTTCGGGGATGGCCAGTACCGACACGTGCCGCTGCCCGTCGAACAGCACATGCTCCCAAACTTCGTCGGCGATCACGATCGCGTCGGTGCCGTCGAGCGCTTGGGCGAGGATCGCGAGATCGGCCGCGTCGTAAACGCAGCCCGCCGGGTTCAGCGGATTGTTGAAAAGCACGGCGCGCGTGCGTGGGCCCACTGCGGCCTTGAGCTGCGCCAAATCGAAGCGCCAGTCGGGCGGGCGCAGCTTCACGAATTTCGGCACGCCGCCGGCCCGCTTCACAAGCGGCAGATAGGCGTCGTAGGCAGGCTCGAACAGCACCACCTCGTCGCCGGGTGCGATGCACGCAAGCAAAGCGCCCGCGATGGCTTCGGTCGCACCCGAGGTCACCATCGTCTCGCGCTCGGGATCGATCGCGAGATTCTGGTGGGCGGCATAGTGCGCAGCGATGGCGCTGCGCAATTCGGGCAAGCCCATCATCGGCGGATACTGGTTCCAGCCATCGACGACGGCCTCGGCCGCTTTCTGGCGCACATCGGCCGGGCCCGGATCGTCGGGAAAACCCTGACCGAGATTGATCGCCGCATGCTGGCGTGCGAGCAGCGACATCTCTTCGAAAATCGACGTCGATAGATTGGCGAAGATCGGGTTCAAGGGAGATGCCATACCGGCCAAAGGGACGCGAAGGCGGGCAAAATGCCCAAGGCCGCAGGTCAGGTCAAATCAATTGAATTCCTGCCGCGTTGATGGCATTTTGAGAGGAGTTGAAGTTGATCTTTCCCATTTCCCGTGTTCCTCAGAAAATTTCGACGGCTTAAATGACCAAAAGAACGACGCGTAACGACTCCGCCCCTTCCGACAGCGATTTTCAACCGGCCTTCCTGATGCGCCCGCCGCGCGCAACGTCCGGCGCTGCGCCCGCAGCTTCCCCGGCTGCTGCGGCACCGACACGTCGGGCCCCGGCGTCGCGACAAACAGCGCCGCAGGCCGAAGCCCCGCAATCGCCCGTCTCGCAATCGCCCGTCCTGCAATCCCCCGCCCCGCAACCGGCTGCTGCCGACCCATGGGCGGCCCCGCAGCCGAGCATGTATTCGCCGGCCGTCCCGCTCTACGATTCGCCGCAAGCAACAGCTCCGAGCGCGCCGCCACCGCCGCCGCGCCTGTCCGCCGAAGGGCCGGTGCACGGTATCGTCAAGTGGTTCAACCACGCCAAGGGATTCGGTTTCATCCTGCTCGACGACGGACGCGAAGTGTTCGTGCACAGCAATCGGCTCGACCCCAGCCTGTCGCGCGATCTGAAGCCCGGCCTTGATGCCGATCTGATGATCGTTCCGGTCGCCAAAGGGTTCGCTTGCCAGGAGCTGCGGCGTCTCGGCAGCGATGCCACGCAAGCCAATCTCGAGCGCGTCGGCTGGAAGCCGCAGACCGAGATCAAGCGTGCGGCGCCGAGCGGCCATCAGACTGTGTCGGCGGTCGTAAAGTTCTTCAATGCGCAAAAAGGCTTTGGCTTTGCCGCCCCGGACATGGATCTCGGGCGCGACATCTATCTGCCCGCCCGCGTGCTCGAAGCGGCCGGGCTCGCCGGTCCGCAGAGTGCGGGCATGTCGGTCGAGATCGACTACGTGAAAACCGAGCGCGGTTTCGAGGCGATCGCATTGCGCGCGCTGGCGCAAGCCGCACCGCAGGCGAACCACGGCATGCACGGTCAGGGCTATTCCACGGGAAGCGACGCGTTCGACGCCTACCCGCCGATGCCCGACGAGCCGCCGCACCGTGTGCTGGGGCCTGGCGATTTCGTGGAGCCCTGGCGCCCGGCCTGACGGCCAGTTTGCGGGCGCCGCATTCGGAGGAGTTCGATGCGACGCGCGCTTTTTGGCTTGACGGTTCTGGTGGTGCTCCTTGCGGGGCTGCGGCATCCCGCCTTTGCCGTACCGGTCGATCTCGAGCTCGTTCTGGCGGTCGATGTATCCTACAGCGTGGACGCCGACGAAGCGCGCCTGCAGCGCGAAGGTTATTTTGCGGCCCTGCGCCATCCGCGCGTGCTGCAGGCCGTTTCGTCGGGCCCGCATCGCGCCATCGCGGTGACCTATGTCGAGTGGGCGGGCAGTTTCTACCAGCGCGTGGTCGCGGACTGGACCGTGCTGCGCGACGCAGCCAGCATCGAGAATTTCATCGCGCGCATCGCGGCCGTACAGCAGCAGCCCGCGAGCCGCACCTCGATCAGCGGCGCCATCGATTTTTCGGCCCGTCTGTTCGACGACAACGGCTACGAAGGCACGCGGCTGGTGATCGACGTTTCGGGCGACGGGCGCAACAATCACGGTCGCCCGGCGCGCGACGCGCGCGACGCGGCCGTGGCCAAGGGCATCACGATCAACGGCCTGCCGATTCTGAGCGGCAACGAGAATTTCGGCCGTCCCGCCGAAGACGGGCTCGAGGAGCATTACCGCGAGGAAGTGATCGGCGGTCCCGGCGCGTTTGTAATACCGGCCGAGTCCTTCGCCAATTTCACGAGTGCGATTCTCTCGAAGCTCGTGCGCGAGATTGCGGGCACGACCACGCAACTCGCCAGTCCGCTCCCTTAAGCGCCTTCCGTCGGCACGAATTTGAGTGCCACCCCGTTCATGCAGTAGCGCAGGCCCGTGGGCCGAGGGCCGTCTTCGAACACATGGCCCAAATGGCCTTTGCATCTGGCGCAATGCACCTCGATGCGCGTCATGAAGAATTTGCGGTCCTCGCTGCGGCCGCACGCGTCGGGCAGCGTGTCGGTGAAGCTCGGCCAGCCGGTGCGGCTGTCGAACTTCTTCTTGGAATCGAACAACGGCGCGTCGCAGCCCGCACAGTGGAAAACGCCGACGCGTTTTTCGCGATCAAGCGGGCTCGAGCCTGCGCGCTCGGTGCCATGGCCGCGCAGCACCGCATATTGCTGCGGCGTAAGCACGCGCCGCCATTCTTCGTCCGACCGCTCCATGCGTGTGTTCCTTAAGGGGGCTTCAGTTCGCCAGCCAGACGCCGGCGAGGTCTTGGTTGAGATAGTGCGAGGGCAGCGCTTTCCAACCCTGGATGCGTTTGTCGTAAACCACGATGCGGTGCCACCACAAGAGCGGTGCGGTCATGCTGCGCGACAGATAGCGGTCTTCGAATTCCCGGATGAGGCGCCTGCGCTCGGCCGCGTCGCTGGTGCGGCGCTGGCGCTCGAACAGCTCGTCGAGCGTTGCGTCCTCGTACAGCGAGAAGTTCGTGGGCGAGCGCGTGCTCGACACGTAGAGGCGCAGCATCTGGTTGGGGTCGTCCACGTCCACGCAGTTGGAGTCGAGGCCGACTTCGTGGTTGCCGGCGATGTAGGTCGCTTTCTGCTGGGCCACTTCCATCGGCGTGTTCTCGACCGTGACGCCGACCTGGCGCCACTGGTCGATGAGCCACACGGCCATCGGCTGGAACGGCATCGGCACGTTGCGCGTGACGAGCTTGAAGCGCAAATTGCTCTGCCCCGCCTCCTGCAGGAGGCGGCGCGCTTCGGCTTTGGCGGCAGCGCCGTTGCGCCCGAAGCCCGGATATCTCTCGATCTCGGCATCGCTCATCGCCAAAGCGTCGCCGGGGCGCAGCGACGCCCCCACCGCCTTCACGAACGCGGTGCGCGACAAGGCGGCCGAGCCCGTCCAACGGTCGATGGCCAAAGTCAGGGCGCGGCGCACGCGCTCGTCGTCGAAGGGCGGCTTGCGATGGTTGAAATAGACGTCCATCTTGCACACCCACGGCGACTCTTCGACCTTGAAGCGGTCGGGGGCGGCGGCCACAAGGCGGTCGCGCTCGGCGGGCGTGAGGCCACGGAACTCGGCCATGATCTGGCCGCCCTGCAGCGCGTTGACCATCGCAGCACCCGACATGAAGACGATGCGGAAGCCGTCGAGATAGGGTTTGCCGGGTTCGAAATATGTCGCGTTGCGCTGTCCCGTAAGATGCGAGCCGCGCGAATGCTCGCCGAGCCGGTAGGGGCCGGTGCCGTTGATGGCGCGTTCGGGCGCGCGCGGATCGCGCGCGAGGTCGGCGGCGCGCATCACGCAGTTCCAGGGGCTCGCAAAGTTGAGCAGCATCGAGGCGTTGGGTGCCGTCAGCCGGAAGACGACCGTGCGCGCATCCGGCGTTTCGATCGAAGCGATGTCTTCGTAGTCGGACTGGCGCACCGAGACGATGCCCTGCGTCGGGCGGCGGATGCGCTCGAACGTCGCGCGAACGTCATCGGCGGTGAGCTCGGCGCCGTCGTGGAATTTCACGCCGCTGCGCAGGCGGAATGTATAGGCGCGCCCGTCGGCCGAAACGCTCCAACTTTCCGCGAGGTCGCCGCGGATTTCTGGAAACTTGTCGGGGTCGTATTTGAGCAGCGTCGAGTAGAACGGGCTCAGCGTCTGCATGGCCACGAAGGTAGTGGTGTTGATGCAGTCGTAGCTCGGCGGTTCGGAATTGACCGCGAACACGAGCGTGCCGCCGCGCTGCGGCGTTTGCGCCGCGGTGGGTGCGCTTGCAAAAGCGGCGAGCGCGCCGACGAGGCCGCACACGGCCAGAAGCATCCGACGGATGGGCATTTCGACTTCTCCCTGCATTCGTTTTGCTTGTCTTTGAATGCAAGGCTAACGCGCCGCGTGCGCCTTGGGAAGGGCGGCTTCTATTGCGCCGTCTGCGTTGCCCGCCAGGCACGGTAGGCGGCCAGCGTTTCGGCGTTCGGCGGATAGGTCCCCTCCAGCGGCGCGCCCGACTGCACGCGCGCGAGGATGAAGGCTTCGAGTGCTTCCTGCTCGACGGCCGCGTCCGCGACGGCGTCGGCGATGTCGCGTGGGATGCAGACGGCACCGTTGGGATCGCCCACGATGATGTCGCCCGGGAACACAGCCACGTCGCCAATGCCGATCGGCAGCCCGTGGTCGGCCACCATGACCTTGGCGAAGGACGAAACCGGGGCCGAGCCCGTGCAGACCAGTGGGAAGGCCATTTGGGCGATAAGGTTGGCATCCGACACGCCGGTATCGACGACCGCACCGGCCACACCGCGGACCATGAGCGAGGTGGTCATGATGTCGCCCATCACGGCGACGTCGGGATGTCCGCCGGTGCTGCAGACCAGCACCGACCCTGCAGGTGCCGCGTCAAACGCCAGCCTGTTGAGGCTCGGCAATTCGCCCGACGCGATTTTGGCGCGCAGGTCCTCGCGCACCGGGATGGCGCGCACGGTCCAGGCCGGGCCGCAGAACCGGCTAGCCTTCTCCGAGAGCGGCTGGAGGCCCGCGAAAAAGCGGCTGTTGAAGCCCTTCTTGAACAGCACGGCCGAAATCGTCGGCACGGCGGCCGACAGGAGGCGGGATTTGAGATCCGCCGGAATGTCGCCGAACGCTTTTTCCATGGAACCCTCGCAATTGCTGCTCAGCAGCCTGATTTCGGTTTCACACCGTCTTCGAAAACAATAGCCTTTGATCGGTCTCGTGCCGAAGTCCAATTGCGACGATGGAGAAAAAAAGTTGAAGATCGCCTCGCTCGAAATGCTCGAAGCCGCCGTCGCGCGCGATCTCGAACTGGTGGGATATCCCGAGGGCGCTTGGGTCCCGGCCCGGCGGCACGGCGAAGCGCCGGTTCTCGACGTGGTGATCGCGGGCGGCGGGCAAAGCGGGCTTGCGGTCGCGGCCGAACTCAAGCGCGCGCGCGTGGCGAACATTCTGGTCGTCGATGAAGCCGCAGCGGGCGGAGAGGGCATCTGGCGACGTTTCGCGCGCATGAAGACGCTGCGCACGCACAAAAAAGTCACGGGCCCCGACATGGGCATGCCGAACCTGACCTTCCAGGCTTGGTACGAAGCCCAGCACGGCGCTGCCGCGTTCGCCACCCTCGGCAAGATTGACAAGGGCGACTGGCAGACCTATCTCGCCTGGTTCGCGCGCGTTCTGGCTTTGCCGGTGCGCAACCGCACGCGCTTCGAAGGTGCCACACCCGATGGCGCCTTTTTGCGCATCGCGCTGACATGCGACGGGCGATCCGAGACCGTCTATGCGCGCAAGCTCGTGCTCGCGATGGGCATCGAGTCGAGCGGCCGCTGGTGGATGCCGCCCGAGATCGAAGCCTTGCCGCAGGATTTGCGCGCACACGCGGCCGACGCGATCGATTTTCCAAAGCTCACCGGTAAACGCGTGGCGGTGATCGGGGCGGGGGCTTCGGCCTTCGACAATGCGGCGACGGCCCTCGAGCACGGAGCGGCCGAAGTGGTGGTGCTGTGCCGCCGACCCGAACTGCAGCGCGTGCAGCCCTACAAGATCATCGCCAATCCGGGCTTCCTCGGCAATTTCGCGAGCCTGCCTGATGCGATGCGCTGGCGTCTTGCCAACCATCTGCTGACCGTGCGCGAGGCCTTTCCCAAAGAAACCTGGGAGCGGGCGCGCAGCCATTCGAATTTCCGGCTGGTGACCAACGCAGGCGTTTGGGCCGCGCGCGCGCAAGACGGCTGCGCCATGCTGACAACGCCTGTCGGCGACTTCGTTGCCGATTTTGCGATCGCCGGAACCGGGTTCGACGTCGATCTGGCGCTGCGCCCCGAACTTGCCGGCATTGCCGAACATGTCGCGACCTGGGGCGACTGCTATGTGCCGCCCGCCGAACTCGCCAATCCGCGGTTGGCGCGCTACCCGTATCTGGATGCGGGTATGGCGTTCACGCAGAAGGTGCCGGGTGCGGCACCGTGGCTCGATCGCATCCACTGCTTCAATTTCGGTGCGACCGCCAGTTTCGGGCCGTCGGGCTCTTCGATCAGCGCCATGAAGTTCGCAGCCCCGCATCTGGCGCGCGCCCTCGTGCGCGATCTGTTTTGCGCCGACATCGCGCACCACGCCCAAGTGCTGCTCGACTATTCGACGCCCGAGTTCGATCCGCGCTGAAAGCTGGCTCTAGAGCGGGCCTGCGCGCGAGGCTTCGGCGATCTGCCCGGTTGCGTCGAGCGGATCGGCGCCCAGCAGCAGGATCACATCGACAGTTTCGCCGTCCTCGGCGAGCGGCAGATAGAGGCGCGGTGGCGTGTAGGTGCGCATATCCACGCATGGCAGATTGTCGCGCCGATAGCGCGGCAAACGCGCGGCGCAAATGTCGCGCAGATTTTCGAGCATCGCTTGGCGGTCGCTGGCGAGCCCGGATTCGGAAACGAGTTGTCCGGTCGGATCGATGTTGTGGTAGCGCACGAAATTCGTGCCCACGAGCCGGTATCTGAATTCGTGGTCGGCTGGCGCTGCGTTCGCCACGACGTCGTACATCGCGATCCAGCCGAGCCAGGGTTTCAATTCGGCAATGTCGAAATCGCGCCGCGACGGCAGCAGGCGTCCCACCCGTTTGGCGTCCCACAGTTCATAGAACTCTGCGATCCGCGCGCCGCAGACCGCGAGAAGGCCCGGGCCGTCGATCAGGCCGGGCAGCGTTGGCGACGCGGTGGAAACGGGAGCGACCACTTTGGTTTCCTGGGCGACCGGGACGGACCGAATATCCGCCGCTTTCGAACGCGATCACTTTTTATACAGCGTCCGCGAAATCAAGATCAAGGCGCGCTGGCCCCGGTCCGCGCGTTCACCCGTATGCGAAAGCCCGTACCCTGATCGACCTTCGCTATCCGCACGCCAGCGGCGGGCCGTCATGAAAGTCGGCAATCCTCGCCCCGTGGTCATCGTCCACAGCGAGGCGTTCGAGATCCTGGAGTCGATTACGATTTGTCTGTTCACTACGGATCCCGCCGAGTTGCCGCTGTTTCGTCTCGATGTCGCCCCGACGGGCGCGAGCGGCGTGCGCGCCTTCTCGCGCGTTATGGTCGACAAGGTGAGCACCATCCCGAAGACGAAGCTTGGAGAACGGATCGGATAGCTTGCCGACGCCGATGTCGTGCGCATCAATCGCGCGTTGATCGTCTTTCTCGGGCTTGCCGGCTGATCCATTCTATTCGTCGATCGCTTGCCCATGTCGGAAACGCAGCTCCCAGCTTAGCGACGATGCGATCCGCCCAGGATGGGCGCGGCGACAATCCTTTGCCTCGTTTACGGTAGCGCCATGAAAACGAGCCGCCGAGATTTCATACTTGCTGCGGACGGCGGGCGTTTCGGAATTCCCACCGTGAGCCAAGCTACGCAAAAAGTGGAACCGATCATCGATGTATTTGCCGTTACCGCCTATGGGACAAACTGAGCAGTTTGTGTACTGCGAAATTCCGCAACAAGCTCAACCAAGCGCATGCTGCCGACGCTGCAAGGCGCGCGATACCATGATCGCCCAAATTGCGAGCGTGGCCGCGCCGAGAATGCCAGCGATGGGGCGCTGGAAAAACACCAGGAACGAACCGTCTGACTTGATCATCGATGTCATGAAGCTCTGCTCGAGCAATTCGCCCAGCACAAGACCAAGAATGAGCGGCGCGACGGGAATGCCATTCTCCTCCATCAGCCAGCCGACCACGCCAAATATTAGCATCAGCAGGATGCCGTAGGGGCTATTCGTCATCGCAAACGAGCCGACGATGCAGAACAATAGGATGGTGGGCAGCAGGATGTTCTTTGGCACCGCAAGCAGATGTCGCGCGCCGCGGATTGCGGCGTAGCCAAGGGGCAGCATCAGCAGGTTCGCAAGAATGAAGATGATAAAGACGGCATAGATGAACTGCGGGTTCTCGAGGAATACGGCCGGGCCTGGGTTCATGCCCTTCATATAAAGTACGCCAATGACGATGGCGGTAATCGAATCGCCAGGAATGCCAAAAACGAGGGCTGGAATCCAAGCGCCTGCGACCGCCGAATTGTTGGACGAAGTGGATTCGACGACGCCCTCGATATGGCCGGTGCCGAATTTTTCAGGCTCCTTGGAAAAGCGCTTTGCCATGGCGTACGACACCCAGGCAGCGATATCCGCGCCCGCGCCTGGTAGGGCGCCAATCAGCGTCCCGAGGGCGGAACCGCGCAGGCAGTTCTTCCAGTATTTCCTCGCGACAGCGCCAAGCCCCCTGAACAGCGCGCCGACTTTGTCCTGCGCGAACTCCCCAACTTTTTCGATGCTCATCACGCCGCGCATCAGCTCGGAGACGGCAAAAATGCCGATCATCGTGGGGATAAAATTGATGCCGGACATCAGGTCGATATTGCCGAACGTGAATCGCGGATAGCCCGCAGCAGGGTCGATTCCGATGCAGCCTACGGCAAGGCCGAGGAAGAGTGAGAGAAAGCCTTTTACAGGATCCGCCGATGAGATGAAAATCGCGCAGGTAAGGCCAAGACAGGCAAGCCAGAAATACTCGAAGGTAGAAAAATTAATGGCGAGTTCCGCCAGCATAGGTGCAGCGATAATCAGCACCATCACGCCGAATATGCCGCCCACCGCCGAAAAAACCAGGTTGGCCCCAAGGTTCAGCTCAAGCTGACCCTTCTTTGCCATCGCGTAGCTCTCGTCGGTATAGGCGGCGGAAGCGGGCGTGCCGGGCATCCGGAGCATGGCGGCTGGAATATCGCCCGCGAAAATCGCCATCGCCGTCGCCGTCACGATGGCGCCAAGCGCGGGTACGGGGCTCATGAAAAACGTGATCGGCACAAGGAGAGCCGTGGCCATGGTCGCCGTCAGGCCAGGCATGGCGCCGACGAACAGGCCAAACACGGCGGACGCGAGTATGACAAAAAGAACATACGGGTCGAATACGAGTCCGAAGGCCGTGAGGATGGCTTCGCTCATCTCTCAACCCCCGTAAAGGATTTGCATGAAAAGGCCGCGTGGCAGCGGCACGCGCATCATCGAGCCGAAAAACCACTGCATTGCGCCGGTGATGACAATTGCAAGCACAAGCGCAAGAGCGGGCCGCACGCGGAACCAAAGGAAAAGGCCGACCATCAGCATGAAGGCGGTCGGAATGAAGCCCAGCCGCTCTGCCAGCAGGAGATAGAAAACGATGCCGCCCGGTACGAGCAGGAAGGAAACCAATCGCCCGCCTTGGCTGAAACCGGGATCAAAGACGAAGATTCGTCGCATGCCGCTGGCAAGGGAACTCTGCCAGCCGCGCCACAGAATTAGTGCGCCGCAGATTGCGATGCCAATGCCGAGGATACGGGGAAACAGCGAGGGGCCGTACTTTTGGCCTGGGAAGGCCGGGAACGTGCCAGCATAGACGAACATCGCCACAGCGAGGGCAATGAAGAACAGGCCAAGCCCTAGGTCATGTATGCGCACGCCAACGCCCCGCTGCAAGCCCGAGGAAAAGCGGGGCGTGGCCAAGGGCCCCGCCCCGCAACGAGAAGCGCCTTCAGGCTTTTTTGGCGAGCCCAGCGGCGGCCATGGCCGAGCCCATGGCCTTATCGCCTTCTGCCATATACTTTGCAAAGCCCGCCGGATCGGCCCAAGTTGTCCCGAACCCGCGTGCGGCCATAAAATCCTGAAACTCCTTGGAATCGTAAGCTTTTTTCAGGGCCGCGACCAAAGTGGCATTGACACTCTCAGGGATGCCTTTGGGGGCCGCGATGCCACGCCATGCGCCCACGGAGTAGTTGATCGCCAACGCTTCGTTCAGCGTTGGCACGTCCTTGAACGTGGGGTTACGCTGTGGTGCCATGATAGCGAGGCTTCTGGCCCTGCCAGCATCGATCATCGCCTTGGCTTCCGGCACTGAGCAGGTGACTATATCGATCCCGCCGGCCGCAAGATCCTGCATGGCTGGTGCGGCGCCGTTTGAGGGTACCCAGGCCACGTGATCGGCTTTCAGGCCCATCGCCTGCAACCAGCCGATCAACGCAAGATGCCAGATGCCGCCTTGGCCGGTGCCCGAGGCCTTGAACCTGCCCGACGGCGCTGCCTTGATGGCATCGGCAAGCGCCTTAACGTCTTTGTAGGGCGAGGCCGCATTCACCTGCACGCCCGGTGGATCGACATTCATCAGCGCAAGCGGAGTATAGCTTTCGGGCTTGAGATCCGTAAGGCCCTGATGGTGCATCATGGTAATTTCAACCGTGATCATCCCGATCGTGTAACCGTCGGGCGCCCCCGTCGCGATCGCCGAATGACCCACAACCCCGGAGCCGCCAGTGCGGTTCACAACATTGAACGGTTGGCCGAGATCCTTCTCGAGAATCGCAGCAACAATACGTGCCGTTGCATCCGTGCCGCCGCCCGCACCCCACGGACAAACCAACGTGACGGGACGATTGGGATATCTTGCTTGCCCAATGGCCGAGAAGGGCAGGGAGGCCGCAGCACCTGCAGCCGCAATCCCGGAAAGAACGTGACGCCGATTGATGGACATGGTCGATTCCTCCAGAGTTTATGAGAGCGCTTCTTTCGTCGCCCATACTAACCGGTGCAAAAAAGTATCGATTTTTGCCCAGCATTTGCAACGATATCGGATATTACGCGATTGCATTTGGCAAGCGGAAACTGAAATCGCCGTTGAACCCGTGTTTCCCAGATTGACCATTGAACTTGGCCCGTACCAATTCGCTTTAGGCTACAAGAATCAGCATCAAGCTTTATTCGATCGAGGCAGTGCCTACCCAATCAAAAGTTATCTACGCCGTCAGCGCCCGTGCTCTGCCTCCTTCAGTGATCCTGGCCCTTTATTCGGGTCCAAAGGTTAAGCGAGGATTTGGCCCATCTTCTCGGAAAGAGGAGTGTGCGGAATGCCTAGAAAAGGTATCAGCGAAGAACAGATCGCGTTTGCCTTGCTGCAGGCGAAGAGCGGCACGCGGGTAGGCGAGACCTGCCGAAGACTCGAGATGAGCGCGCAAGGCTTCTATCGGTGGAAGAAGCAGTTTGCGGGTATGGGGATCTCGGTGGTCCGCCGTCTGAAGCATCTCGAAGACGAGAACACAAAGTTGAAGCGGCTGGTCGCGGGTCTGTCGCTCGACAAATTTATTCTGCAGGATGTCCTTCGAAAAAAGGTGCAAGGCCCTCCGCGAAGCGCCAGGTCGTCGATCATTTCATGGCGGCCTACGGCGTCAGTGAGCGGAGGGCCGTTCGTGTCGGCGGCTCAATAAGGTCGACCTACCGGTACCGATCGGTCCGGGATCCTCAAACGGCGCTGCGGATGCGGCGGATCTCGCGGACATGATGCTCGGCGGTGCCGTTCGGCGGGGTCTGTTTCATCGGTCTCACCCTCATCCCTTTCACGGTGACGATGAGCCGAAAACACTCCGATACGCAAATTACTCAATCTGTCCTATAGGCCCTGACGGCGAACAGGTTTAACTCTGGCGCTAGCTCCTACTCCGGCAAGATCCCACGCGACAATCGCGCACATAGAAACGCGGGTTCTTGCCCGCAAATTCGGGCAGAAACAGCGCTTCAGAGAATATTGGAACAAGGTAGTAATGGGCGAGAAGCGCCGTGTTTGCGGGCTTCTCGGCACCCGCAAAACCCCACTGTTGGTACTCGTGGGAAGGAATGGCGGAGGGGATGAGATTTTCGCCTTCGCCGCGTCGATGTTGCAAACTCAAGGCCTTAGCGAGCACGTCGGTCTGTCGTGTATACCAGACACGTCGTCCATTGTAACCCGCAGCATAGACCATGAAAGTGCGGCGAGACAGTTTCGCCATCTATTTGACTAAAAAAGCAACTGTTCCACTGTACGCAAGCCGGGCAGAACAGCTATATCGCTAGACACTTGTTTTCTTCGGTGAGTTGCACAAACTTAGGAGGATAAAATGATTGGTATTAAAGTAGGCCCAGACGAAGAATTGTTGTGCCCGCACTGTGGGTCAATCAGCATTCATCATGAGCATGTAAAAGTGTTCAGCCGATCTGAGGACGAGGAGAAGGTCGCTGTTACGACAATCACGCCAACAACGCGCGAGGCGGCAAGCATCACCTCTGTACAGACTACGGCCGGTAAAGGTAATCCCAGCTCACGTCGGCACGGTTTGAGCATTAGCTTCCGCTGCGAACAATGCCCCGAGAAATTTGAACTGGATATCGCCCAACACAAGGGCAGTACCTATGTCAGTTGGAAGAGGTGACTGCGAAGCATAGGCGCATCGCTCGTCTAGTTACCTTCCTCTCGTGTCATGCGACCATCGTGCCCGTCGTCAAGCCGAGCCTGTCTGATCCTTCAGCAAATATTTGACGCGCTCATGGGAAGTGCCCATCCTTATCGCCGCGTTCAAGCGTTCCCCCCTCCGGGGGTGCCTCGGGCCGTACCTTAGGCGAGACGAGGGGGCGGGGTGGGGCTGCCACCGCGCCACCCTCTCCCGCATTCACGCAGCGTGCGCAGCAGCCCCGGCCCGCTGGCCTGTAACCACACGCCACGGCGATAGCGCCACGCTGCACCCGAACAAGCGAGCCGCGACTTGACCACGGTCGTCGCGCTCAATCCACCAGCCCGCACCGATCTTGTCCCGCACGATGCACGCCTCGCCAACGTGCGGCAGGCGGATGAACACGAGGCCACGGGTGTCCAGCTCAAAGCGTCTGATCTTCAACATGGGTGCTCCTATGGGGAAGCAGCGCGGCCCCAGCGGCCACGCAACACAGAGCATATAGCGCCGCTACCGCAGAAGTAGAAGCAGTGCGGGATAACTACTCCTGTTAGGGAGGAGACGTGCCGGGCGTGCCGCTTGACATGCGCCGTCGATAGCTGTTACGTTTCAGTCAACGTCCGTAGACAGGAGCGTAAAATCATGCGAGCAGTCGCCTACTATCGCGTCTCCACCGACAAGCAGGGCCGTTCGGGCCTTGGCCTCGAGGCCCAACGCGAGGCCGTGCGCCGCTTCCTCGGCAATGACTTCCCGCCCGTTCGGGAATTCAAGGAAGTGGAGAGTGGCAAGCGCACCGACCGGCCGGAGCTGGCCAAGGCCGTCGAGTTTGCGAAGCTCCACAAGGCCGCCTTGGTGGTCGCCAAGGTGGACCGCTTGGCGCGCAACGTGGCCTTCCTCGAGACGATCCTGGCGAGTGGGGTGGAGGTCGTGTTCTGCGATCTTCCCTCGGTACAGGGCGCAATGGGCCGCTTCATCATCCAGCAAATGGCGGCCGTCGCGCAGCTCGAGGCTGGCCTTGTGTCGGAGCGCACCAAGGCGGCATTGCAGGCCGCGAAGGCGCGAGGCGTTAAGCTCGGTGGGTTTCGCGGCGTGAAGGTCGATCCGTCGCTCGGCACCGAGGCCCGCCAACAGCAGGCCCGCGCGCAAGCCAAGGCCATCGCCCCGACCATCGCGGAGATACGCGCGGCGGGCTTCGTATCGCTCAACGGGATTGCCCAGCAGCTCAACGCGCGGGGCATCCCGTCGCCTCGTGGCGGGAAGTGGCAGGCGGTTTCTGTGTCGCGGGTGCTTGAGCGGAGCACGGCCGCCGCATAGCCGTCGCCCCAATTAACCCTCACTTGAGCCTAGGCACCCAATTTGGACGCACTATAGCCGAGCAAGCCAATTGCCCCGCACTATAGCCAACACCGCCAATTAACCCGCACTTAAGCCCACCCCCGGTGTAGCCCTATTAGGTAGAACCTTAGGGGGCACCTTAGGGGCTACTCTTCTGCCGATGCGTTCGGGACGGTGTAGCCCCCCTTCTTGGTCGTCGTCGTGGTCGATCAAGTTGGGTGGCTCCCTATGCCCGCCACCGTCCGCCACCAGCCCGCCCGTCCTCCGCAGTGCCGTCCCGGTGCCCCCTCGGGAGTGCCGCACGCGTTGAGGATGGGCGGGCGTTTCTTTTTGCACACCCCACACACCTCACAACTGGAAGGCCAACCAATGCCCCACGTCACCAGCGCAACCGCGCGCGGGTTCTCGCTCGATCCCCGCGCCCTCGATCAACTCGAATGGCTCACCGTCACCGGCGCGCGCACCATCGGTGCCGCCGTGCCCAAGTCCGTCTTCGTCCGCTTCGCCATTGACCAGCTCACGCGCCGCATGTCGCAGCTCGTGAGCGTCGGAGACGCAGCGACAGTGCGGCAGGCCCTCGAGACACTGCCCGCGTTCGCCCGATGCGCCCCCGCTGGGGCACCGCAGGTGTCTGCCGGGGAGTGCGGCGCGCCGTGGGCGGATGCGACTGACGCGGCACGGGAAGGGCAGCGGACATGAGCAAGGCCACTCTGCCCACCATCGCCGCGATGCTGGACAAGCGTGAGCGCACGCCCCAGCAAGGCACTGTCGATCCAGCCCAGTTCCCCGACGGGATCGTCTGGAATGAAGCGTTCATCAGCGAAGACGGCGCAATCGACTACGAGACACACCACATCGACGCCGAGACTTGGAACCGGGACCACGCGTGGTCCCCGGCCGAGGTAGCCAGTTTCCGGGCTACGAACGAAGCAATGAAGGCGAGGCCGTTCACGTTCGTCCCTGACGAGCTGCTACGGCAGGCATTCGCAGAACGCAACCACGCCAGCGCCGTTTTTAAGGAGTTGGCGGGACGCAGCACGATCGATCTTAACTACTGCCTAGACGCGTTGAAGGACGGGCCTGCCCCGTTGTGGGCACGCAAGAAGCTGCGGCACGGCCTTCGTCTCCTCGCGACCGAGCTGGCAATCCAGCGGGAAGGCAACCTCGCACTGCGCCACCGCGTGGCGGAGCTTGAAGCGGAGCTTAAAGCGGCCCGCAGTCGCCCGGCGGAGTCCACCTAGAGGCTGCTCGAGGGCGGAGGCGGGTGGGGCAGCTCGATCAAGGCTGCTCCGCCAGCGCCCACCGCAACGCGATTGCGTCGATCCGCGTCACCAAATCTCCCGTCCCTAAAATTTAGCGCGTCTGTCCGGGGTACCTCCCGGCCACCGCCTCACCGAAAGGAACTCACCCATGACCTGTTCAGTTCAGGGGTGCCGTGCGGCGCGTAGCCGTATCGGTCCCCTTTGTCGAAACCATGTCGCCCGCAAGCGGCGGCACGGCCACCCCGAGCAGACACCCGTGTCGAGCCTCGAGCTTCGCCCCTATCGTGCGGCGGCCCGCGCCGTTATCGCACGCTGGGCAAACCACGATGCCATCAAGATCACGGCGGAGCGGTGGGAGCGCCTGTGCGAACAAGCACGCGCCTCCGTCGCGATGGCGGAGAGTGGGCGGCCCTTCAATAAGATGGACCTAAGGGCAGCTCGAGCGCTCCTGAAGATCGCCGACGCGGCTCCCTTCGACACGGTGCTCGAGGTCGCCGCCGCCCTGGTGCTCCTGCGGGACACCGAGGGACACCGCGTCAAAGGTGACGGGGCGTTCGTCATCCAGCTCGCCCGGTGCCTACGAAAGCTCGGGCGCGTTGACGTGGCAACCTACTGGGATCGGCAGGCCAACCGGGTGCGGGGTGTCTATCGCGACTTTCCCGTTCGCGCCGCGATGCTCCTCGCGAGCCGCACGCTTGACGCCATCGGCCCCACCGCAGGGCGCATCGTTGCCACCGTGAAGGCAGCGGCGGTGCGCGAGGAGAGACTTGAGGGGCGCTATCGGGCGGCCCTTGCCGAGCTGCACTAGAGCGGCGGCGGCGCATTCAACAACCAAACCACGACACAGGACCACGACACCTATGGAACACCAGACAGAACTACGGGGGACTGCGGGGGGACTTGAGGTCCACCCCGTGGCCGTTGCCGCTATCACCGCCGATGCAAGCTTTCAGGTGCGCGCGAAGATCGACGGCGGCAAGGTCCACGAGTACGCCACCGCCATGCGCGTTGGTGCAGTGTTTCCGCCGGTGCGCCTCGCTCGCATCAACGGCGCTTTGTTCCTCATCGATGGATGGCACCGTCTTGCAGCACAGGAACGGCGTGCTTTCCTCACCAAGGACCGGGAAGAGGGGCGAGGCCTCGAGTTCATCGCAGCAACCATCGAAGACATGAGCGAGAAGGACGCGCGCTTTGCGGCCGCCACGGCAAACCTCAAGCACGGCTTGCCGATGAAGCCGCGCGAGAGGCGCAAGGTCTTCGCGCTCTACATGCGCCAGCAGCGCTATCGGAATGCGATGGGGCAACCCAAGTCCACCCGCAAGATCGCCGAAGAGCTGGGGGGTATCGCCGCACATACCACCATCTGGACATGGATCAAGCGGGGCTACCCCAGAGTGGCAGAGCAGATGAAGAACCCCGAGACGCAGCGCCGCGCTGGGGTGGAACCGCCAAGGCCCTTTGTTCCACCATCGTTGTTCCCCAAGGACGCGCGCGGACACCTTGAGGCGGCCCGCAAGGCGGTGCGTGGCGTGGTCGATCCCGAGGAGCGGCGGGCGATCCTCGAGGAGGTGCGGCAGCTCGATGCGGAGCTGAGGGGGGAGTGGACGGGGATTGAGGTGGAGCCTGAGGACTTCTAGGCGCTAACCCTCTGATGCGATGCACTGTCTTGCCCATGCTGTTCAATTTGAACAGCAGAGGCGACAAAGTGGGCCATAGCGGCCCGGTCTACTTGGATTATTTGCAGTTCGACACTGAACACCACACCCGTCCGAGGTCACCCCTCGGGCGGGCGCCCCTATCGAGGCGGGGAAATCGGCAAGAAGGAGTGCTGCATCGGTGGTGGATAAATGCGCCTTACACTTAGAACGTTCCTCTCTGCAATCGTCCAAACACCGCCTTTGAATTCCTCGACGACCTGAAGAACAATGTCCATCTCGATACCACCGGCCAAGGGCGCCCCTACATTTCCCTGGACCAAGTTATCGAGGAACTCTTTATCCAGGACGGGCGCGCTAAACGCACCAGTCCGCCCTGCGAATTTCCACTTTCTTTCGGACTGTAGCAAGACCGGGCTGATAAGACGAACTCGCTCGTCACTGATAGTCTTGCGCCTACTGAACTCCGGCACGTCAACTAGTTCGGTCGAGAGCCCACGTTCTTGAAACTCCGAACGTGGCACAATATGAAGCGGTTTCTGCTTGTGACTAAGAGAAGACCCAACGCCAGAAACCGCAGTATCGCGCTCAAGCTCTCTGTAAATCTGTTGAACCTGCGGCTCCGCTACACGTTTCTCAACCGTCGCAGCTACTCGATCCGCGATACGCTGAACATCGGTGTCAGAAAGGCTAATTGTCTGCTGAGCGTTCTGATTGGTCAGGTAGTCCATGATTTTGCCGACCGTCCAGCTCCCAACATGATCGCCAAACCACAAAGTAAAGTAGATCACGATTACCTTTAAAGTCGCTTCGTCTTCAATGCCGGTCTTCTCTTTGAGCCACCCAATCAAAGCGTTGAGACGGATGCTACCTTCCGGCGCGCTAACTAGCTCTATACGCACCTCGGCAAACGGGTCGTGAATGGCAGCGATAGCGCGCACTGCCGCAGCGAATGCAAGCGAAGTCCGCGCAACGACCTCAAGGTCTGCCTTCCGGCCGGTTTCGAGAGCGATGTAGAGGCTTATAGGTGCCGACATGTTTGTCTCGCAGTAAAGAATTTATTGTAATCTTAAGATAGTAAGTATCTAAAGTCGATAAGATTTGCATGACCGCCGATGCGTCACCGAAAGGATTTCCGGGCGGCCGGTGCTTGAGGTGGGCAAGGGATAAGCCTTCGTATCCAATGCGCGCCATCACTTCCACAAGCGGCTGGAGCTTCTGAGGCGTCGGTCAACGAGGTGTGGGCCAAGGCGCTGAAGAAGGCCCTTGGGCTGGAAGGGGTCGGGGGCGACACCTTCACAAGGGCACGGAACAGAGCAACCAAAGCGGCCCCTTGGAAGATCGAGGACCGCACCTTTGTGCGGCTCATTCGGGACGACTGAGATAGTCCGCACCCCCTACTAGGGATACCTCTTTCTATAGGGGGTGCGGCTTATCCGGTCCTAGGTCGTTACGCCCTTGTCTTCCTGAGTTTCCATCATTTGAGCGGAACATGTGCGGCGGGTTTGGTATGCTCCCCCGAGCACAACCGAAGGAACAGGCAGGAGCGCCGCGTGAAGAAATGGGCAACTATCCTTATCGGCATTTATCTGCTGTTGGCCGCCCCAGCCGCAGCTATCTACCTAGGTACTGCCGTGGCCACGTTTGTCGTCGTGGGTGGCTTCGCATGCGCCATGCTTCTGAGAGCTGATGAGCTGGTCGAGGTTACGATTGGCCCTCTGAAGGCCCGTCTCGAACGCCAAGTGGCACAAGCCACCGCTACTCTGGAGCAATTGCGAGGCCTGGCAGCAACATTTGGAGAGGTAATCTTGGCTGTCCTAGCTGGGGAAGGGCGCATGGGCGGCATGGGCTACAAGTCCAAAATGGCTTTCAAGGGTCAGGTTGATGAACGACTAAGGCAACTCGGTCTTAGCGATGAACAGCTCTCACAGACCCGGAAGACCTGGCGCAAATACCTTGTCTACGATCATGCAGTGAGGATTTGGAAGTCGTTGCCAGTGGCGGTGCATGAAATGTCCCCAGAACTTAGGGGGCTACTCGGTGAGCGAAACTTGATCCCAGCAACACCCGACGAATGGCGGGCTGCACTCCAAAGGATCAATCTAGCGAGAGGAGACGCGGCAGAGGCGCTTGCTGATTACGAGCACTTCTTGGAAACTGACAATATCCGGCGTCCTGAGCTATGGGGGCTAGACGCTTGAGCAATAGCATTGGCCTGTCGTGTGGGTCTCGTCGTTGCTAAGGTCCACGACTACCTTTCATTGCCCCCAAATTTGCCCAGTTGGACGAAGTGGGGCGGGATCGGTAGGCTATCTTCATGGCTAAACCCACCTTTTGGCAAACCACCCCAGCCCGCGAATTGATCAAATGGGCTATCTGGTATGCCGTCACTTTTCCGGCACTTTGGATGCTGATGTCACTTGCCCGCCTCATATGGGTTGGCAGCGAAAGCTTGATCGATCAAATCAACGACGTTGAGAAGGCAGCAAGCGTGCAGGCGTGGGCCACGCTGGCGGGAAGCTTCGGTGGTGCGTTCTTGGCGGGCTTACTTGCCGTCGGATCGTTCATGCTGCAACGCTGGTGGCATCGGCAAGATACGGAAGAGAAAGTCAGACAACTTCTCCGGCGCGCGTTACCGCGGCACATTAGCCCGCCTTGGATACTTGAGTTTTCGTTCGTGCCACTAGCAGAGAACTTGGCCAACGCTCGACACCACGCAGGACTACGGGACATGCTAGCCGATCAATTTCCGTGCGCGTTTGACCTAAGTGAGCGAGTGGAGGGGAGTATCGCCACCGAAGTTCCGGACATAATTGCCTTAATCCACGATATAAAGAAAAGTCGAGAGAGTCTCGTTGAGGCAGTACAGAGGGCCAAAACTCAGCGTCTTGAAGGGTCAGAGCTGCACTTCCAAAGATGCCGTGCAATGAACGCGCTCATGGACATTTGGGTTCGTAACCACTCAATCTGCCAAGAGCTGATTAAGCGCGATGTTATCGCGATAGATCAGTTTGAAGAAAACGCTAAACGTGTCTTTGAAAAGCTCATCGCGCTATATGGAAAGGCGATGGTGTTTCAAATGACACCGCCAGAGGCAAGCCCGTTGGCGGGTAATTAGTCACCCCGCCGCGCGCCGCCTTCATTTGCTCCTTCGCCGAGCGGCTTTCCGTGTGGCCGGTGCTTGAGGTGGACAAGGGGCAAGCCCTCGTGCCGAATGCGCGCCATCGCTTCTACGAGTGGCTGGAGCTTCTGAGGCGTCGGGCTCGATCCGCCATAGCGCGCCTTGCTCCCACTCTCCTTGTGACCCAAAAGCGCATCGCTTGACCTGGCGCTTATATCCGCCGCACGGCAAGCGTCCTCGAAGTTGTGTCGGAACGAATGGAAAGCGTTCTTGTTGCGCTTGATCTCAAGGATACGCAGCCAACGCGCGAAGCTCTTTGAGAAAGGGGAGCTGTAGTAACCGTCCTCTCCCTTCTTTAACTCGGGAAACAGCCGGTCGCGTCCCGCCTTGCCCTGTTGCTCAACGAACTGGAGCAACCCAAGCTCTACCAGCAATGGATGGACCGGGGTGAACCGCGCAGACTGCGGCGTCTTCAGTCGCATGTCGTCTTCGTCAGCATGAATTTTGAAGACCCAATAGTCACCAATCTGCTGAACATCCCGCGTGCGGAACTGCACAATCTCACCCAGTCGTGCGCCCGTGAGCAACGCAATGAGCGGCACCCAATAGACGCCCTTGTCGCGGGGAACATAGGTGCCGGGAGCGTTGAGGCGGTTCGGCCCTTCGCACCCGGTGAAGCGTGGTGCATTGAAGATCGCTTGCAGTTCGGCAGTCGTGAACGGGTCACGCTCGGCGCGGGCATCGTGGCGCGTCTCCAGCTTCAGCCCCTCGAAAGGATTGACCGTAACCTCGTCATACTGCTTGCGCGCCCACAACCAAAACGAACTGACATAGCCAAGAAGTTTGTTGATGTTCTTGTCACTCATCGGCGGGAGCTTCAATCGCCGCGCCTCCTCTGCTGCCTCTGCGACCCCACGGTCTCGAAGTGCAGGGTGCTTGGTCCAGTTCTTCGGCAACGAGACGAGCACGTCGCGGAATGCCCGCCCGTCGGCTTTCGCGTAAGCGGGGATGGGGCGGTTACCGCACACGGTTTGGAAGTGCTTTGTCCAGACGCGATGCTCGTGTTCAGTCTTCGGTACCCAGCGCCGTGCCGCCTTTTCTGTCAGCCACCGTGAGGACACCTCGGAGAACATCGGGCCTTTGGCGGTGGGAGCTTCGATGATCCTGTCGAAGTCGAGCGACTCATGCGCAAGCACGCGATCAACCAGCGTCAGAGCCTCTCGCTTAGCGGATATCAGGGCATCGCAAAGGCGGCGGAATTCGTCGGACTTCCAAGATAGGGAAAGCCCTCTATCGGCAAGAAGCTGCGTCACCTCCGGGGCAACGGCGCGGAACCCTTCGTTCCCCGCCTCGCTCAAACTGTCGGCGAAGATGTCGCGTGTGGACGGCCTCGCATCCCGGTCGGCTTCATCGCGGATGGAGAAGGGGTCACGCCCTACGCTCCACAAGACTTCCCGCCGCCACTCCGCACCGATTGCGTTCACCTGATCCTGTGAGACCTTGTCCACTGGCTTGATGTGATGCGCCTTGCGAAGGTAGTCCATACGCCGGTCAAACGCGTCTGCCTCGGCTCGCACACGCGGCTTTGCTTCCTCGAGAACGGGCGTATCGAGGGACTGCTTGAAGAAACGTCCGAGCGGCTTCTTGTCGGGGCGTGTGATGTCCGGTTTGCCCACGAGGTCTTTGGGCACGCGCCGATAGAAGACGTAAACCGCCCCACGGCGGCAGAGATAATTGATACCGGGCACCTGCTTCATACCCCCGTGTATACCAGCCATGTATACCAACGGGAACCCGCAGAGCCTTGAGAACGCAGCGAAAGCCTTCAATCACTGGCTTTCGTGAGACGGTGGCGGAGGGGATGAGATTCGAACTCACGATGGGGTTTCCCCCATACACGCTTTCCAAGCGAGCGCCTTAAACCACTCGGCCACCCCTCCGCACGCGTGCGGTTCTATAGCAAAGACGCGCGGTTTCGTCCAAGCCTGGGATCGGGGGCGGTTTTCAGCGCCGATATCCCAGCAATTTGGCGCCGATCTGCAGGCAGGCCACAAGCGCCAGAATGCCCAAAAACAGCTGCACGACGGCCCCTTGCGTGAAGATCGCGTAGTCCCCCTGCGAGATCGTCAAAGCGCGCCGGAAGCCCACTTCCATGCGGTCGCCGATCACCATTGCGAGCAAGAGCGGGGCGACGTCGTAGCGGAATTTGCGCAAAAGATAGCCCGCGATACCGGCGACAGCCATGACCGTCAGTTCGAAGGACGACGCCTTCACCGAGAACACGCCGATCATACATACGACCATGACCAAGGGGGCGAGATAGCCCATCGGCGTGCGCAGCAGCGACACGAACAGCCCGACGAGCGGCAGGTTCAAGAGCAGCAGAATAGCGTTGCCGATATACATCGACGCCACGAGTCCCCAGAACACGTCGGGCCGCTCGACGAGCAGCAGCGGTCCCGGCTGCACATTGTGCACCATCATGGCCGACAGCAGAATCGCGGTAGCCGGAATGGCGGGGATCCCAAGCACCAGAAGCGGGATCATCGCCGCCCCCGTGGTGGCATTGTTGGCCGTTTCGGGGCCTGCGAGGCCCGCGACGGCACCCTTGCCGAATTGCTCGGGATGTTTCGAGAGGCGTTTTTCGACCGCGTAGGACACGAAGGTCGAAACGATGTGGCTGACGCCGGGGACGAGGCCGAACAGGAACCCGATGCCGGAGCCACGCAGGACGGCCGGGGCCGCTTCGCGCGCTTCGGCCGCCGAGGGCAGAAGCTCGCGCAAGGTCGGCGTTTTCGGGCGCTGCAAGAGCCGTTCGTCGAGCGACAGCAGCAGCTCGGAAATGCCGAACAGGCCGATCGCAAGGGCGACGAAGCTCATGCCGTCGATAAGCTCGAGACTGCCGAACATGAAGCGCGGGCTGGCCGTGAGCTGGTCGAGGCCGATGGTGCCGAGTGCCAAACCCGCGAGCACCATCGCGAGCGTTTTGATCGCCGGCCCCGTCGATACAAACGCGACGACGAGCAGGGCCGTGGCCATCAAGACGGCTTCGGCGGCGGGCCCCACTTTGAGCATTGCTTCCGCGAGCAGGGGGGCTGCGACCATGAGGCCCACGATCGATAGCGAGCCGCCGATGAAGCTGCCGACGGCGGCGATGGTGAGCGCACTGCCGGCCCGGCCTTTGCGCGCCATCTCGTGGCCATCGATGCAGGTGACGATCGAGGCTGCTTCGCCGGGGACGCGCAGCAGAATCGAAGTCGTCGAGCCGCCATACATCGCACCGTAGAAGATGCCGGCCAACATGATGACCGCACCCGCAGGATCGAGCCCGAAGGTTAGCGGCAGCAGAAGCGCCATGCCCGCGAGCGGCCCCAAGCCCGGTAGCACGCCCACGATGGTGCCCCAGAAGCAGCCCACGAGGCACAAGAGCAGATTGGTCGGCGTGAGGGCGACCGCAAAACCGTTCATCAGATAGCCGAAAGATTCCACGCTAGCCTCCCATTCCGAGAAGGCCCGCAGGCAAGCCCACGCCGAGGGCGAAGCTGAAGAGGCTCCACAAAATCGCGGCGCCCGCCGCCCCCGCGAATACCGCCGCGATCGGCTTCAAAACGCCCAAGCGCCAGAACACGAAGCCCAAGAACAGTGCCACCGTTGGCACGAAGCCGACCGGTTCGAAGGCGAAGCATGCTGCCAGCAGTGCGATGGCGCAGGCCAGCGCATTGCGCTCCCACAACGCGACGATTGCGGCTTCGTCTTCGGCCCTTCGCGCGCGCCAGGCGCGCAGCGTGCAGCCGACGCCCACGACGATCAACGCCATCCCCAAAAAGCGCGGCAAGGCGCCGGGCCCCGGCTCGCTTGCCGCCTTCGGCAGCGCCTGCGCGAGCCACAGATACGAGCCGCCTGCGGCAGCGAGGACGATCCCCACCGCCGCATCGCCGACCCATTGCCGAATTTGGGGTGCCGGCATCGCCGCCTCTATTGGCGCTGGATGCCGAGCGCCTGGGCGACCTTGCCCAACGCGTCGAGCTCGCCGCGGATCATCGCGCTCGTTTGCGCCGAGCCGCGTACGCGCACGCTTGCCCCTTGGCTGGCCATCGCTTCGCCGAACTTGGTGCTGCTGGCCGCAGCCGAGAACGCGGCCTCGAGCCGGTCGAGGATGGGCTTGGGCGTGCGGGCGGGTGCGATGAGGCCCCACCACAAAACGGTTTCTTCGGCGCCCATGCCGAGCGAGCCGAGGCCTGCCGCATTGGGCAGCGACGGATTGCCTTCGGCCGAGGTGAGCAGCGGGCATTTGGCGCGGCCCGCCTGCACATGCGGGAGGATCGGCGGCAGCGAGCCGCCATAGATGTCGACATGGCCGCCCAGGAAATTGCGCGCCGTTTCGCCGGCCCCGCCGAAGGGGACGGGCCGCACGCGCGCCCCTGCGGCGGCGAAGATGCGCTCGGCCGCGAGCTGCATGGTGCCGCCCACGCCGTCGTTGCCGTAGGTGTACTTGCCGGGATTGGCTTTCACTTCGGCGAGGAACTGCGCGCCCGTATCGGCCGGGAAGCTCGGCTGCACGCACAGCACGTAAGACGAGAAGCCGATCGACATGATCGCGGCGTAGCGGTCGGGCGTGTAGAGCACGTTCAGCGAATGCGGGCTCGTGGTCAGCGGCGAGTTCCAGATGAAGCCCAGCGTGTAGCCGTCGGGCTGGGCCGCGACGATCTGCGTGACGCCGACCGTGCCGCCGCCGCCTGCGCGGTTCTCGACGACGAGCTTCTGCTTGAACTCGGCCTCGACGATTTCGGCGAGCTGGCGGCCGAACAGATCCGTGCCGCCGCCGGGCGGGGCGGGCACGATGAGCGTGATCGGCCGTGCGGGATAGGCTGGCTGCGCTGCGGCTGGCAGGGCTGCAAGGGCCGCGACGGCGATCGCGGCGAAGGTTCTGGCGGATGCGAACATGGGCTTTTTCCTCCGTTTGTTTGTTTCGCTATTTTATGTCGATCGTGTAGCTGAAACGCTCGGCCGCCCCGTAGGAGACGCGGAATTCGAGCGGATGGCGGTCGGCCGCGAACACCGTGCGCTCGACGATCGCGACCGGCGCTTTGGGGGCCAAACACAGCGCCTTGGCGATGTGCGCGGGTGCTTGGCCGAAGCGCAGATGTTCGCGCGCCTGCACGACGATCTGGCCGCACGCCGTTTCGTAGAGCGGATAGAGCAGGTCGCCGAACGCATCTTTGGCAAGATCGAGCAGAGGGGCGAAGCGCCGATAGGGCACGACGATCTCTTCGGCGAGCATGGGTGCGCCCTCGATCAGGCGCAGCCGGAACAATTCGATCGTCGACGTGCCCGCCGGAATCGCGAGGCGCCGTGCTGTCGCGGCGTCGGCCTTGTTTTTGCGGCGGGCGAGCAGTTTTGCGGTGGGGCGCAGCGGCGTGCCGTCCGCATGCGTGTGCCGGAAAAAGCGGAACAGCATGTTGCCGAAATCGGCGCGCCGCACGAAGGTGCCGCGGCCCTGGTGGCGCTCGAGCCGGCCTTGCGCCACGAGCCCTTCGATGGCTTTGCGCGCGGTCCCCACGGCCGCCCCGAAGCGCTTGGCGAGCGCTTCTTCCGCCGGAATCGCCTCGCCGGGGCGCCATTTGCCGGCGGCGATGTCGGCCGCCAGCGCGTCCTGGATGCGCAGATAGATCGGCAGGCGCCGGTCGGATGCCAGCATTTGTCCCTCCCAAAGTCCTCTATAAGACTAGAGGATTGCCAGGACCGCTTCAACCGCTTTGGCGGTACTCGCGCAATTCCGCCAAATCGACTAACCTTTGCGCCACGTCGTCGGTCGGGGAGCCGCTTTTGGTGCTGCTGCGCGTTTTGGGGTGGGTTTTGCTGGCGTTCGCGCTGTGGTTTTGCGTGCGCGACGGGCTTGCTGTGCTCGATACGGGCGGCTTCGATCCCACGCCGCTCGGCCAGGTCTGGGCCGACATCCACCGCGATTCGCTTCTTCTGCTCGAGCCCGGGATCGTGCGGCACGTGCACCCGGCTTTGTGGGAGTACGTCGTGTTCCCGCTGCTGCAGTCGCCCGCAGCACTGATTTTCGCCGTTGTCGGACTGGGGCTGGCTCTTGCTGCGCGCAGCCAGACCCCGCGCCGCCGCCGCCGTCCCGGCTGGCGCTAAAAGTGCGCTTCAGTCGTCGCGGGCTTTGAGGGCCGCCAAAAACGCCGATTGCGGAATCTCGACCTGGCCGAATTGCCGCATGCGCTTTTTGCCTTCTTTCTGCTTGTCGAGCAGCTTGCGCTTGCGCGAAACGTCCCCGCCATAGCATTTCGAAAGCACGTCTTTGCGGAGCGCCGAAATCGTTTCGCGCGCCACGATCTTGCCGCCGATCGCGGCCTGGATCGGGATCACGAACATCTGGCGCGGGATCAGCTCCTTGAGCTTCACGCACAAAGCGCGCCCGCGGCTCTCGGCCTGGGTGCGATGCACGATGATCGCAAGCGCGTCGACCGGCTCGGCGTTGACGAGGATCGAAAGGCGCACGAGTTCGTCTTCGCGGTACTCCGACATCTGGTAGTCGAAGCTCGCATAGCCGCGGCTGACCGACTTCAAACGGTCGTAGAAGTCGAACACCACCTCGTTGAGCGGCAGGTCGTACACGACCATGGCGCGGCTGCCCACGTAGGTGAGGTTCTGCTGGATGCCGCGGCGGTCCTGGCAGAGCTTGAGGATGGCACCCAGATGCTCGTCGGGCACCAGGATCGTGGCCTTGATGCGCGGCTCCTCGATGTGGTCGATGCGCACCGCGTCCGGCATGTCGGCGGGGTTGTGCATGTCGAGCACGCTGCCGTCCGTCATGTGGATTTTATATACAACCGAAGGCGCCGTCGCGATGAGGTCGAGGTCGAATTCGCGCGACAGGCGCTCCTGCACGATTTCGAGATGCAGGAGGCCCAGGAACCCGCAGCGGAAGCCGAAGCCCAAGGCCGCCGAGCTTTCGGGCTCGTACACGAAGCTCGCGTCGTTGAGGCGCAGCTTGCCGAGGCTCTCGCGCAGATGCTCGAACTGCGCTGGATCGACCGGGAACAGGCCGCACCACACCACGGGCAGCGACGGCTTGAAGCCCGCGAGCGGCTCGGCCGCACGCCGGCGCTCTTCGGTGATCGTATCGCCGATGGCGACGTCCGCGACCGCCTTGATGCCGGCGGTCACGAAGCCGATTTCGCCGGGCCCCAGCGCCGGAAAATCCGTGAGCTTGGGCTTGAACACGCCCACGCGCTCCACGTCGTGCGTCGAGCCGCCGTTCATCATGCGGATCTTCATGCCCTTGGCGAGCTTGCCGTCTTTGATGCGCACGAGAAGCACGACGCCCAGATAAAGGTCGTACCACGCATCGACCAGCAAGGCCTTCAAGGGTGCGGCCGCATCGCCGGTCGGGGCGGGCAGGCGCTTCACCAACGCTTCGAGTACCAGATCGATATTGAGCCCGGTCTTGGCCGAGATGGGGACGGCGTCCGACGCGTCGAGCCCGATCGTGTCTTCGATCTGCTTTTTGACGCGCTCGGTGTCGGCGGCCGGCAGATCGACCTTGTTGAGCACGGGCACGATCTCGTGGCCCACGTCGAGGGCCTGGTAGACGTTGGCCAGGGTCTGCGCTTCCACGCCCTGGCTTGCGTCCACGACCAGGATCGAGCCTTCGCATGCTGCGAGCGACCGGCTCACCTCGTAGGCGAAATCGACATGGCCCGGCGTGTCCATGAGATTGAGCACATAGTCGGTGCCGTCTTTGGCCTTGTAGTCGAGACGCACGGTCTGCGCCTTGATCGTGATGCCGCGCTCGCGCTCGATATCCATGGAATCGAGCATCTGCTCCTGCATGTCGCGCAATTCGACCGCCCCGCAGAACTGGATCAGCCGGTCGGCGAGCGTGGATTTGCCGTGGTCGATATGGGCGACGATCGAGAAATTGCGGATGCGCGAAAGTTCGGTCATGGCGCCTGCAGCGGTTGGAGCAAAACCCGGCACGGGCGGGGGGCAAGGCCGGGTGCGGGAACATAGGTGGCTCGAGGCCGCGAGGCAACAAACTTGCCGCAACGCAACAGGTGCAGCGCTCGAAATAGGTTACCAAACGCGACAAACCGCGACCGTCTCCGGTTTAAAGCATTGATATTCCTCGCATGTAACCACAATGACGATTCATGGTTACCTGTTGCGGGGGCAAACGCGATGCGTCTGCGTTCCGGTTCGTATTTCTTCACTTATCAAACAGCGCACGAAGCCGGGTACGACCCCGACGGCGATGGATGATTCGAGCATAAAGACGAGTATATTTCAAGAACTAAGCTAATTTTCTTTTTATTGAAAAATAGCTTTTATCTTTAAAAGATCCAGGTACGAAGTTTTCTTGCTGCGCATTCGATTGCGCAACCGACGCGGACGGTACCGGGCGAGAAGCAAGGGCTCGCTTGCCCGGCGCCGTCGCGTGGGCTCAGCTGCGCCCGTTGCCTGGCAGCATATTGCGCAGCACGTCGTCGCGGCGCACGAAGTGATGCCAGAGTGCCGCAAGCGCATGGATGCCGGCGAGTACGAGGATCGCCGAAGCTGCCGTTTCGTGGATTTCGCCAAACATCTTGGCCAGCGCCCGGTCGGGCGCCAAAGGCGAGGGCAGCATCACCATACCGAAGAAGTCCGATGCGCGACCGCGCGCCCATTGATTGCCGAGCCCGGCAAGCGGCGTTGCAAACATCAGCGCATAAAGGGCCGCATGCATCGCGCGCGCACTCCAGCGGCCGAAGGCCGACCCAGTCGTGGCCGCGGTAGGCCGCACGCCGAGGCGTACCAACAGTAGGGCCACGAAGAGCAGACCGAAGGATTGATCCTCTCTTTCGACCGCGCAAACTCCGTCCTTTAGGGCGGAGTTTGCGGACGCGTAACCATATCGGCTTGCCGTTGAAATTAACAACCTAATTTAAAAAATTATACTTAACAATTCATCTTAAAGTATTATAAATTGCCTCATGCTCCGCCGCCAAGCCTATCGCTACCGCATCTACCCAACGCCTGCCCAGGAAGCGTTCTTCCGGCAGATCGTCGGTGCGTGCCGCTTCGTCTACAATCTGGCACTCGAACAGCGCGAGCGTTTCAGTCGGCGCGGCCGCGCCATTGGCTATGTCCCGCAAGTGAATGAGCTACCCGCTCTAAAAGCCGAAGCGCCTTGGCTCAACGACATCCCTTCCCACTGTCTGCAGTCGGCGCTGCGCGACCTTGATCGCGCTTTCGCGAATTTCTTCGACGGCCGGGCCGGCTATCCGCGCTACCGCCGCCGCGGCAGAGCCGAGAGCTTCCGCTTCCCTGATCCCAAGCAATTTCATGTCAACGTGACGTCGCCAGCGCTGATCGCGCCGAAATTCGGCAAAACTAGAAAAGACTTCGGCGCTCTCGCGATCCGTCTTCACCGTCCGCTTTGCGGAAAAATCAAAAATCTCACAATTTCGCGCGATGGCGCAGCCTGGTACGCGTCGTTTTCGGTCGAAAGACAGGTCAAGCCGGCGTCGCAACGCTCCGCGCAAGATCCGCTGGCGACAGCCATCGGCATCGATCGCGGCGTGGCCTCCCCGTTCGTTTTCTCGACGGGTGAAGCCCATGGCCAAACGACCGAAGGTCCGCGTGAGCAGTTGCGCTTGCGCCGTCTGCAGAAATCTCTATCGCGCAAGAAGCGCGGTTCGAATAACCGCCGCAAGGCGATTCAACGAATTGCGGGGCACAAGGCGCGTATGGCGCGTCGACGCAAGGACATGCTGCACAAGTTGACGCATCGGATTGCCAAGAGCCACGGCCTGATCGTCCTCGAAAAGCTTGATGTAGTGAAAATGACGGCCTCTGCTGCGGGAACTGCAGCAGAGCCAGGACGGAATGTCGCTCAGAAATCCGGCCTCAACCGCGCCATCCTCGACAAAGGATGGGGTGAGTTTCGGCGCCAGCTCGGCTACAAGGCCGAATGGCATGGATGCCGAGTAGTCGAAGTCGATCCGCGTTTCACGTCGCAGACCTGCTCGGAATGCGATCACGTCGATACAGCCTCGAGGCTGTCGCAGGCAGATTTCCGCTGCGTTGCGTGTGGCTTCGAGGCGCATGCCGATGTGAATGCGGCGAATGTTGTTCTCAAGCGCGGCCTTGCCGCGTATGTCAACGAAACCACTGGCGGAGGACTTCCGCTGGCAGTCTGTGGAGACCTCGCCAATAGGCGGTCTGCGAAGCAGAAACCAATAGGCGCAAGCCTCAAGAAGGTTGCGGCGTGAGCCGAAGGGCCGCGTCAGCGGTCTTTCGCGCGAAGTGCGAACCGAAGCCCCGTATTTCGGGACGGGGAGGAGTCACGCAGCATCATGCCGAAATCGCGCGCCGATCCGCGCGGGAACTCTTCGAGCGCACTGCCGAGCGCGAAGAGACCGAGGATCATGGCGGCCATGATCCAGTGGAAGAGACGGGCAAGATTGCCGGGCACGGCAGATTGGGGCGTTGCAAACATGGGCGGTACTCCCGAGCGTGGCGGTTGGTCCCGGCGCCGGTCAACCCGGCGCCGGGGCTGAAGGCTCAACGGCGATCGCCGCCGTCGCGGCGCTCGCGCGTACCCGACCGGCGCCCATCGTCGTCGGGGGAAAACGCACCTGTGTTGCCGTCCACGCGGATCGAGGTGCGACGATTTTCGGCGTCGATCGCCTTCACTTCGTAGCTGCCGTCGCGTTTCAGTTCGATGCTGCGAACGGCCAAGTAGCCGTTTTCGCGGACTCGGGGATCGACCTCGCCCAGCGTGAGCTTCGGGGCGGCGGCGGGCGCGCTGCGCTCCCGCTCCGATGCGAAAGAAGGTGCGGCGAGCAGCGACAAAGCGACGAGTCCAAAGGCAAAACTTGTTTTCATGGCGGCGATCTCCGGTCTATTCGCCCGGCGGAATGCCGGGGAACGACGCGAATATGCGCGCTTGCGACTGAACGGGGCGTGAGTGCGCCGTTCATCTGCCGTTCAGATTCGGGACTGCAATATGCAAGGATGAATTCGATGTTTTGCAGGTTGCTTGCATTGATGGCGATGGTCGCGTTGCTTGCGTCGGCAGTCCCCGCCTTTGCCGACGGAGACCACGAGCGTGCGCGCCGGGCGCGCGAAGCCGGCGAGATTGTGGGGCTCGACAAGCTGCTTGCAGCCGTCGCGCGCGACGCGCCGGGCCGGGTTGTCGATGTCGAGCTTGAGCGCAAAGGCGGGAGCTACGTCTACGAGATCAAGCTGCTTGCGCCCGACGGCAATCGCCGCAAGCTGTACTACGACGCCCGAACGCTCGAACGCCTCGCCCGCTGATCGGAGTACGCTTCCACCCATGCGCATTCTTGTCGTCGAAGACGACCCCACTCTCTCAACACAGGTCGCAGCCTCCCTCAAGGCCGCCGGCTATGCCGTGGACTGTGCGGCCGACGGCGAGGAAGCGGCGTTTTTGGGTGCGACCGAACCGTTCGACGCAGCGATCCTTGATCTCGGCCTGCCGAAGATCGACGGTCTGACGGTGCTGCGGCAATGGCGGCGGGCCGGAAACCGCATCCCCGTGGTCATCCTCACGGCGCGCGCAGGCTGGACCGAAAAGGTCGAGGGGATCGATGCGGGCGCCGACGACTATCTTGCCAAACCTTTCCACATGGACGAGCTGCTTGCGCGGCTGCGTGCGGTCGTCCGGCGCGCGGCGGGCTTGGCGAGCGCCGAAATGAGCTGCGGACCGATCCGTCTCGACACGCGCAGCGGGCGCGTCGATGTGGACGGCATGCCGGTCGCGTTGACGGCGCAGGAATACAAAACCCTTGCGTATTTGATGCATCGTCCGGGGGCCGTTGTCTCGCGCACCGAACTGACTGAACATATCTACGCGCAGGATTTCGACCGCGACAGCAACACGATCGAAGTGTTCGTGGGGCGCCTGCGGCGCAAGCTCGGCGTCGATGCGATCGAGACGGTGCGCGGGCGCGGATATCGGCTGCGCGCGCCGCCGGAAGGTGCCTCGTGAACAAGGCGGGGTCGATCCAGCGCCGTCTTGCCGCCGCCGCACTGCTGTGGCTGTGCGCAGCGCTCGTCGGGGCGGGTTTCGGCCTCGTCGAGATCTTTCGTGGGCAGGCAGCGTCGATCCTCGAGTCGCACCTGATCGACGACATGGACCATGTCGTCGCAGCGATCGAGGCCGTGCCCGACGGCACGGTTCGTCTCTCGCGTGCACTGCCTGACAGCCTCTACGACCGTCCCTATTCCGGACGCTATTGGCAGATCGAGGTTGCCGGTCGGCCGATGCTGCGGTCCCGTTCTTTGTGGGATTTCACGTTGCCGAATCCACCGGACGAACTGAAGCCTGGGGAAATCCACCGCCATCGTCTTGCGGGACCCGACGGCCAGACGCTGATTGCGGTCGAGCGCAGCGTCGGCTTGGAAGGCCTCGAGCGGCCGGTGCGGCTTGTGGTCGCTTCGGACGAAAATGAACTGGCGCAAGCGCTTGCCTCTTTCCGGACGGCGCTGGCGTTTTCGCTCGCAGCCCTTGGCGCAGGGCTGGCACTGGCGGTCGTGTTGCAGATCCATTTCGGCCTCGCGCCGCTGCGGCGGCTGCGGGCGGCGGTTTTGGAATTGAAACGCGGACGCGAAGCTGCACTCGACGAGGTCTGGCCGCGCGAAGTCGCACCGCTCGTGGCCGACCTCAAAGATGTGATTGCGCGCAATCGCAATCTGGTCGAACGCGCACGCGCGGAAGCCGACAATCTTGCGCATGCGTTGAAGACGCCTCTGGCAGTGCTGCGCAACGAAGCCGACGGCGGCGCGCCGCCCTCGGCCGAAATCGTGCGCGTCCAAAGTGCCGCGATGCAGGGCCATATCGAACGCCATCTTGCGCGCGCGCGCGCGGGTGCGGCGAGCGCGCAAAGCGGCCTGCAGACCGATGCGCGTACGGTCGTTCTGCGCCTGGCGGATGCGCTGGGCCGCGTGCATCGCGACCGGACGATTCGCACGTTGCTTCGCGGTGCCGATTTGACTTTCGCCGGAAGTCCCGACGACCTGTCCGACATCGTCGGCAACGTGCTCGACAACGCGCTCAAATGGGCGAAGCGCGATGTTCGACTGTCGTTGACGCGCAGCGGTCCGCAGCTGCAATGCGTCGTCGAAGACGACGGGCCGGGCATTGCGCCCGAAGCGCGCGCCGAGGTCTTGCGGCGTGGTGCACGGCTCGACGAAGCGATGCCCGGTACCGGCTTCGGCCTGGCGATCACCGACGAGCTCGTTGCTTTCTACAAGGGCAGCGTGGCGCTTGAAACTTCGGAATTGGGCGGGCTAAAGGTCGTGCTTCGGCTGCCTGCGCCGGCTTGAGCGAAGCGACGCTTTACGTCGCTTTCTTCGCGCGCGGATTGCGGCTGAGGCCCTTGGCAGCAAGGGCCGCGAGATATTCGACATAGAGCCGCTCTTGGTTCGTGCCGAGCTCGTAGAGATAGTCCCACGAGAAAATGCCGGTGTCGTGCAGATCGTCGAACTTGATGCGGATCGCGTAGTTGCCGACCTGCTCGAGTCCGAGAATGCCCACTTCCGCCCGGCCCGCCACGATCTGCTTCTGGCCCGGCCCGTGGCCCATCACTTCGGCCGACGGGCTTTCCACGCGCAGCAATTCGGCGGGCAGCGAAAAGCGCTTGCCGTCGTCGTAGTCGATCTCGAGGCGCTTGTCGGCTTTCTTGAGCCGAATTTCGAGCGGGCGATGTTGGACCGAAAAACTCAAAACGCCTCTCTTGTCGGAACGGGGCGCACTACAACGGGCTGCCGCGTGCCGAATCGATGCGGCGCGCTTCGTCCACGAGCATGATCGGAATGCCGTCGCGGATCGGATAGGCAAGCCCCGCCGCTTCGCTGACAAGCTCGCCCGCATCCGCATCGTAGCGCAGCGTGCCCTTGGTCACGGGGCAGACGAGGATTTCGAGCAGTTTGGGATCGACCGCATTGGTGCCGGGCATGGTTTGGGGGCTCCTCAGTGCAGTTTGCTGCCGGGCGGCTTGCCGCCCGACGGGTCGCTTGAGCCCGAGGCCGCCGCTGCCGCACGCGCTTCGCAGAAGCCCGTCATCGCCTTGGCGCGCTCGGCCAAAGTCGTGCATTCGAGCAGGCTTTGTTTTTCCTCGGCCGTAAACGGGCACAGCATCGCGAGCGTGCTGACGATGCGTTCGTCGGGCGCTTGGCTGATCGAATCCCAATCGCCTTCGAGGCCCTCGGCCGCGAAATAGGCTTTGAGGCCCGCCAGCAAACGCTTGCGGTCGAAGCCGCCGCGTTCGGGCTCGCGGAAATCGGCTTCGAAGCGCGAAAAATCCGGGCGGACGCGCCGATAGCCGCGCATCGTCGCGATCTCGTCGCCGAGTTCGAAGCGCGCAATGCCGGCAAGCTGGATCAGATAGCGGCCGTCGTCGGTCTCCGACCAGCTCACGAGGCGGCCCGCACAGCCGATCGGATAGAGCGCTTGCGGCCGGCCGCTCGGCTCTTTTTCGGTCGGCTGGATGATGCCGATGAGCTTGTCGTGGCTTGCAAGCGCGTCTTCGACCATCGCCAAATAGCGCGGTTCGAAAACATTGAGCGGCAAGCGGCCGCGGGGCAGCAGCAGAACGCCCGACAGCGGAAAGATCGGCAATGTGGCCGGCATGTCGCCAAGACCGGTGCGGGCGAGGGTCACGGCCACTTAACGAGCCGCGCTCAAGCGAACATCAGCGACGAGAGGCGACGGCGCCCCTGGATCGTCGCCGGATGGGTGTTGCCAAGCGCCTCGAAAAATTTGACGAGCTGGGCGCGTGCGGCCCCGTCGTTCCAGTTGCGGTCGCGCTTGTAGAGATCGAGCATCTGGTCGATCGCCTCTTCGGCCGCACCGCCTGCGAACAGCGCCAGCGCCAAGGCCACACGTGTTTCGTGGTCGGCGGGGTTCGCCTCGAGCTTGGCGCGCAACGGGGCCACGTCGCCGGCCTTTTCGCCTTGGCGCGCCACATCGAGAGCCGTTTTCGCGGCGGCGATTTCGGCGTCTTTGGCAAGCTCGGGCGGCAGATCGGCCAGCATCGCGGCTGCTGCGTCGAGATCGCCCGCGGCGATCTGGCACTTCACGAGCCCCGCAACGGCTTTGGCGTTGCCGGGTTCGTGCTGCAGGATCTGCGCATAGAGGGCGGCGGCCGTAGCCGCGCCGCCCGCGTCGAACGCTTCTTTGGCCTGCTCGAGCGCTTGCTCGATCGGCGACGGACCCTTGTCGCCCATAAGCTTCTTCACGAATTTGCGGATGTCGCCTTCGGGCAAAGCGCCCAAAAACGCATCGACGGGGCGGCCCGCCTTGAAGGCGAACACCGCCGGGATCGACTGCACGCGCAGCTGCTGCGCGAAATAGGGATGCTCGTCGATATTGATTTTGACGAGCTTGACGGCCCCCTTGGCCTCGCGCACGACCTTCTCGATGGCCGGGCCCAATTGTTTGCACGGCCCGCACCACGGCGCCCAGAAATCGACGATGACCGGCGTTTTGGCCGACGCGGCGATCACGTCCTTTTCGAAGGCCTCGTCGGTCGAGTCGACGACGATGTCGCCGCCGGCCGCATTGGCCTTGGCGGCCCCGATCAGTTGGTCCATAGGGGTTCTGTCCGTGCTTGGTTTGGCGAGATGAAGGGAAAATGGCGCGTTTCGGGCGCCAAAACAACCCCCCTGACCCGGCAAATCCCCGGCGCCGCCGCGCTTTGGCCTCGGTAACGTTTTTGTCTTGCAATTGCAGCGACCCGGCCTATTATCGCGCCGCTTTCGCTATGGGCGCGCGGGCGGGAATAGCTCAGTGGTAGAGCATCACGTTGCCAACGTGAGGGTCGAGGGTTCGAATCCCTTTTCCCGCTCCAGCCGCCCTTAGAATGCGCAGCAGCGCGCCAGCTTCGCAAAAAGCGGGTCGAGCGGCCGCAACCGCCCAGGGGCGCGACGGCGACCAGCGAATGCAGCAATCTCCCTCCCTTGTATCGAACGTCCGACTGTGGCGATGAAGCGGCTTCTGTCGATCTTCGGAACGGTGCTGGCGATTTTCGCGATCGCCTGGTGGGTCGGGCTCGATAAGATCGTCGAAGGCTATGCCGATCTCGATTGGCGCTGGACCGGTGCCGTACTGGCGCTGATGGCCGTCAATCTCGTTGCGGTGATTTTCCGCCTGCATCGCGTGCTCGCACATTTCGGCTGCGCCGTTCCCTGGGCCGTCACAGTGCGCGCGAGCGTCTCGGGTTTTGTTTCGAGCTTGTTCGTGTTCAACCTATTCGGTTCGATCCTCGGCCGCCAATTGGTGTTGCGCCGCCATAATGTGCCGGCCCCGGCCCTTGTGGTCGCCTCGGGCTACGAGCGTTTCGTTATGGCGCTCGTGGGTTTGGCGGCGGCGGCGGCAGGATTCGTCGCCGTGTTCGGCAGCCACACGGTGGCCGAGGCGCTTGCGCGCACGCCACTCGTGCAGGCCGCAATCGTGGTGCCGCTCGCTTTGGCGTTGAGCTTCGCCATGGCGGGGGCGCGCCATGAAGCAGCCTTGTTGCGCAAGCTCCTGTCGGGTCCGGCCTTGGCGCGCTTCGGGAGCGTTGCGGCGATCAGCTTCGGCGCCAATCTGCTCGTGTTTGCGGCCTATGTGGCGGCCCTCGATGCAGTCGGCGTCGATCTGCCGTTCTGGCAGGCGATGGGGGCGGCCGCGATCGTGACCTTCGCCGCGAGTTTGCCGATCAGCGTCAATGGCTGGGGTGTGCGCGAAGTGGCGGCGATCTATGCGTTCGGCGCTTTGGGCGTGTCGTCGCACGATGCGGTTGCGGCCTCGGTGCTCGTGGGCTTGTGCGCGACACTCGTGGTGCTGGCGACGGCCCCGCTTCTGGCGCGCCGCGCGCCTGAGGCCGTTGCAACCGTGCGCGCGGCCGTGCCGGAAAATGCGCTGCCCGATTTCGATCGCCTCGCCGGGCTGCTGCTCGCACACCTCACCGCCTTCTTCCTGTTCTTCCAGATCCAGGCCTCGGTTGCGGGCGGCTGGATTTCGCTGAACCTCGCCGATCCGCTGGCGGTGCTCGCACTGTGCCTCGTGCTGGCGCAGCTCGCCTTCACGCGCCGCCTGCCGGTCGCCCTTGCCAAGCCGTTTGTCTATTGGCTCGGCGCTTTGAGCCTGCTGTTCGCCTTTGCGTTTGCGCGCGGCTATTTTTCGTTCGGCTTTTCGAGCTGGGCGTTCGGCAACCGGCTGGTCGGCTGGCTCGTGCTGCTGGGCTATGCCGCGTGCGGGGCTTTGATGGTCGCATCGTTCGGCGGGCAGGGGCGGCGACGCTTGGCCGAATCGCTGATCGCCACGGCCGTCGTCGTGATCGCGGTCTATTCGATCGAACGCACCTTGCTGAGTTTCGGGGCACTCAATTATTTCATCTCGACCAATTTCCAGGGCTATTCGGGCAACCGCAACACGTTCTCGTTCCAGCTGTTGGTGTGCATCTGCTTTGCCCTTGCCTATGCGGGCGTGCGCTTGCGCGCCGGCACATCCGGGCTGTGGTGCGCGATCCTGGGCGTGCTGCTGCTCGGCATATGGCAAGCGGGTTCGATCGCGGGGCTTGCGGCAACGTCGATGCTGCTGGCCTTTACGCTGTGGCGCTGGCCGGCGCGCCGCATGCTGCTGGTGCAGGCCGGTGCGATCGCGCTCGTGCTTGCCTTCGTGTGGTGGGCGATCCCCAATTGGTTTTCGCCGCCGGTCGCACGTCTGCTGGCCGAAAACGGCGCCATCTTCGATCCGAGCGAAGTTTTGGCGGGCTCGTCGACCGCCGAGCGCTGGAACACGATCCGCGCCGGGCTTGCGATGTGGGGCGACAATTTTCTTGTCGGCGGCGGCCTCGGCGCCATCGTGCGCCTCAATCTCGGCGCCTCGGGGGCGGCCTTGGTGCTGCATTCCACGCCGGTCTGGATCCTGGCCGAGCTCGGGCTCGTCGGCGCACTCGTTGCGGCAAGCCTGCCGCTGTGGCTTGCGTGGCGCTATCGTGCGATGTGGGCCAAAAGCAGTGCGCCGCCGATCGTCGCTTCTCTGCTGCTGGTCGCGTTTTTCGCGGTCTTCTCGACCGTGCACGACGTCGCCTTCCAGCGCATCTGGTGGCTCGTGCTGGGGGCTTTGGCGGCGCGGGTTGTTTTGGCGCAGGCAAAGCCTGTAGCCTCGCCCCCTGCGATGGGAAATCCCGGATGACGGCGGATCTTGCGAAATATCTGCGCCTGCTGGGCGTGCTGGCGCTGGGCGATCGCGCATTGCTGCGGCCCGGCGGACCCGGTGCGGTGGCGCGGCTGTTTGGCCTCAAAGCGCCGCGTTATGTGCCGCATCCGTACATGCTTTACACGCTCAACCGCAGCTGGGTGTCGGCCGACGGGCGCACGCGCCACAACGCGCTTGGCTTTCGCGGTGCGGAAATCGCAGCGGAAAAACCGCCCGGCAGCCTGCGCGTCGTGTGCATGGGCGAATCCTCGACCTACTGCACCGGCATTGTGGACGACCGCGACACCTATCCCGCCCGCCTGCAAGAAGCGCTTGGCGCCGCCTTGCCGGATCGCGCCATCGAGGTGGTCAATGCGGGCATCGGCGGCTACACCACGGCCGAGAACGTTTTTCGCTGCCTGTTCGACGTGGTGCCGCTGCAGCCCGACCTTGTCGTCTACTACTACACGCACAACGACGTGCATGCGCGCCGTCTGCCGCATCTGTCGCGCGACTATCGCGAGTTCTCGCGGTCGTGGTTCGAGCCGCACGGGGCGGGCGGGTTCGTCGCGGCGCTGCGGCGGCGCGCGGTCTTGGCGCTGGGCGACATCGGCGAACTCGTGCGCCGCACCGAATCCCATGGCGGCCGCCGGCCTTCGGCCAATGTCGCCAACAATCCGCCCGACGCGTTCGCTGCGAATATGGCGGCCCTCGCGGCCCTCGCGCGCGACGCAGGCGCTCGGCTGCTGTTCGTGAACCCGAACTATCGCGATCTCGAGCGCAACGACGCCGCCGACCCGGCGCTGCCGCCGGCCACCAACCTCGCTTTCCGCGCGGTCTGGGAGCATCGGCGGATTTTGGAAAATCTCGCCAAGCGCCTGGGCGAGGGCCTGGTCGATTTGCGCGGCCAGATCCTGTATCCCGAGACGCGCGACGGGTTCCCGACGGCCGACTATCTCGATCCGGTCCATTTTGCCCCGGCGGGTGCTGCGCGCGCCGCGAAGATCGTGGCGCAGGCAATTTTGGCGCAAAATCTGCTCAGGCTTTCGTCCCCGGAAAGAGGAACCTGAAATGGAGTGGCTTTGGATCGGCGGTGTCGCGTTGGTTTTGGTGCTCGGGATCGGCGCCGTGCTGCGCGCGCGCGCCAAACGCAAAAGCAAGGAAGAGGCGACAAAAGATATTTATCCCATGTGGTAAGTCGTTACTCCCAGCACTTTCCTTTATAGCGGTTCCAAACTACATTATCGCGTCGAAGAGTGGACAAACCGTTCCCCCCCCGCACCAAGTGATCGCCATGGCCTTGCCGCTGCACGCACCCCTCCCGGATTTTGCGCCCAAAATCCTCCCGACGATGCTCGACCAGTTCCACCGGTCGATCACGCTGGTGATCCCGCCCTCGTCGTTCCTTTTGGACGAGCGCGTGTTCGTGAGCTTGGGCGTGCTGAAGGTCGCGGCGGCCCTTGAGCGCAAGGGCATCCATGTGAACCTGCTCGACCTGTCGGGCATCGCCAATTATCTCGACGCGCTCGAGACCTACGCGCGCAAGACGCAAGACACCGTGTTCGGCATCACCGCGACCACGCCGCAATTGCCGGCCGTGGCGTTGATCGCCCAGCGCCTGCGCGCCGTGCGCGACGATCTGCGTCTGGTGCTGGGCGGCCCGCACGTGACGCTGACCTATGCGGCCGTGAAGCTCGAAAACAAGTTCGGGCGCACCTCGTTCGGCCGTGCGACCAAAGCCGCCAAGCAGCTCGAAGACATTTTCGACGTGATGGTGGCGGGCGACGGCGAGCTTGCCGTGTTCAGCGCGATTACGCTCGCCCAGCCCCCCAAGGTCGTCGATGGCGACGACATGAAGGGCGGCTTCTTCATGAACGACGAGATCTACACGCGCACGCCGGAGCCGGCACGCCATCTCGTCGATTTGAAGAGCTACAAATACACGGTCGAATCCTTCCCGGCCACGAGCCTCATCGCCCAGCTCGGCTGCCCGTTCAATTGCGGCTTCTGCGGCGGGCGCAACTCCAAGAGCCTGCGCGTGATCCGCACGCGCCCGACCAAGGCGATCGTCGACGAGGTCGAGCGTCTCTATCTCGACTACGGCTACACCGGCTACATGTTCTACGACGACGAATTGAACGTGAACAAGTCGATGGTCGAGCTCATGAACGCGCTCACCGACTTGCAGATGAAGCACGGCGTGGAGTTCCGCCTGCGCGGCTTCGTGAAGTCGGAACTGTTCACCGACGCGCAGGCCGAAGCCATGTACCGGGCGGGCTTCCGCTGGCTGCTGTGCGGCTTCGAAGCCGCCAACCCGCGCATCCTCGAAAACATCGAGAAGCGCGCCTCGCTCGACGACAACACGCGCGCGGTCGAGATCGCCAAGCGCCACAATCTCAAGATCAAGGCGCTGATGTCGGTCGGCCATCCGGGCGAATCCGCCCAGTCGATCCAGGACATCGAAGATTGGCTCATCAAGATGCAGGTCGATGATTTCGACTGCACGGTCATCACCACCTATCCCGGCACGCCCTACTACGATCTCGCGGTGCCGCACGAGAGCCAGAAGGGTGTGTGGACCTTCACGCAGAGCAAGCACGGCGACCGGCTGCATTCCTACGAGGTCGACTTCATGACGACGCCCGAATACTACAAGGGCGATCCGAACGGCGGCTACCGCGCCTTCGTGTTCACCGACCATCTGTCTTCGGAAGAAATCGTCGCCCAGCGCAACAAGCTCGAGACGCGCGTGCGCGACGTGCTGAACATCCCGTTCAATCCGGGCCGTGCGGCGATGCGCTTCGAGCATTCGATGGGTCAGGGCCTGCCCGACTTCATCCTGCGCAACACGGCGGCCCAGGGCCAAGCCGTCGAGTAAGCCCTAAAGCCGGTCGGGGACTGCCAGCAGCACCTGGCCCATCGGGATTTCTTCGGTGACCGGGCGACGTGCGCCGAACTCGACTTGATACGCGGCGTAGCCGAGTTCCTTGAAGAAGCGCACCGCGTCCATCAGGCACAGCGACTGGCGTGCCCAGTAGGACGGCTCCCACAGGAAGAAGATTTTCGGGCGGTAGCGCTTGATCGTCTCGATGCCGCCTTGCAGCGCGTTCCATTCCTCGCCCTGCGCCAAGAGCTTGATTACATCCAAGCGCGGGATCGGGTTGGCGGCGACGTAGTCGTCGAGCGACCAGACTTTCATGTCGATCGTCGTGGTCGAGCGGCCGACATTTGCGGCCTGCAGCGAAGCATTGGCAAAATTGCCGATCGTGTCGTCGTGCAAGAAGAGCTGGCGCGTTTCCGTGCGGCTCGAAATCGCTGCCTGGTTCAACACCACGTTGGCAAGGCCGTTCAGATTCATGTTGGCTTTGAGCCGGCCCATCGGATGCGGATCGGGCTCGAACACGTGCACTTGGCCCGTGGGCCCCACGCGGTTGGCCATGATCATCGCATGCATGCCGATATTCGAGCCGATGTCGAACGCGACCTGGCCCGGGCGCAGCATGCGGTTCAAAAGCTTCGAGATTTGCGGGCGGAAGGCGCCGTAAAAATAGATGTACCACTCGAGAAACGAGTGCGTGTCGATATTGATGACCATGCCCTGGTCGTAGTTGAGCACGGTGCGCACCGGCCGCGCGTTGCCGGGCGGATGGAGTGCACGCACGACGCGGTCCGTGCCCTTCGGATGGAAGCGGCGCGTGCACCACGCCAACAGCGGGACCCAGGCAGGGGACGTCGGATCGGCCGATGGGGGCAGGTTTGCGGACAAAGGCGGGTGCTCTTGCGACTGGCTGTTTGCCTTAAGTAACGTCATTTTTGCCCTCAATCTACCCTTTCCGGACCCCCAGCAACGGCTTTTCGCGCCCCTATATTCCACCCCCAGAGTGGGATAGTTACGGCGAAAATGCCCGAGCTTTTGCCCGGCCGCAACAATTCGGCCTATGATGTCGCAGAAATATCACGGTCCCAAGTGTAAAATCGGGATTCATCCGGGGAGCTGCCATGCCGATCCGCGCCGAAAGCCGCAAGACCGAGATCCTCGCGCGCGTGGCAAGCCTTGCCCGCCAGCGCATGTCCGGGGCCGCCGCCGATACGGCCGAGGCTTTCATCAAGCGGTTCTACGCGAATGTCGCGGCCGACGACCTCGCCGAGCGCAGCCCCGAGGATCTCTACGGCTCGGCGCTGGCTCTGTGGTCGTTTGGGCGCGCGCGCGGGCCCGCCAAGGCCAAAGTGCGCGTCTACAATCCGCGCCTGTCCGAACATGGCTGGCACTCGAACCACACGGTCGTCGAGATCGTCAACGACGACATGCCGTTCCTGGTCGATTCGATCACGGCCGAAATCAACCGGCGCGAATTGTCCGTTCATTTGGTCATCCACCCGGTCGTTGCGGTCGTGCGCGACGAGGGCGGGGCGGCCCTCGGCCTCGGCGAGGAGGGGGGGCGCGAAAGCTTCATGCATGTCGAGATCGACGCGCAAGGCGACCAAGCCCAACTCGAGACTATCCGCGACGGCATCCAGGACGTGCTCGACGACGTGCGTGCCTGCGTCGTTGATTGGCGCACGATGCTGGGCCATGTGCAGAGCGTCGTCGACGGTTTTGCGGCAGCTCCGCCGCCCCGCGAGGCCGCCGAAATCGCCACCACGCGCGATTTCCTCGCGTGGCTTGCGGCCGACAATTTCACCTTTTTGGGATATCGCGAATACGAATACCACGGCGAAGGCACGACCTTCCGCAGTGTGGTAAAGGCGGGCTCCGGCCTCGGGCTTGCGCGCACCGAAAGCTTCGTGGTGTTCGACGTGCTGCGCCGCATCGCCGAACTGCCGGCCACTTTGCAGCATTTTGTGCGCGCGCCCGACCTGTTGCGCGTCGCCAAAGCCAACCGCCGTTCAAGCGTGCATCGGGCGGCCTATCTCGATGCGATCGGCATCAAGGTCTACGACGCCGACGGCACGGTCGTTGGCGAAAAAGTGTTTTTGGGCCTGTTCACCTCGGCTGCATACATGCAGCGCCCGCGCGAAATCCCGCTGCTGCGCGACAAGGTCGCGTCCGTCGTCGCCAAGGCCGATTTTGCGTCCGACGGGCACAATGCCAAGGCGCTCCAGCACATCCTCGAGACCTATCCGCGCGAGGAGCTGTTCCAGAGCACGGTCGACGAGCTCTACGAGACGGCCCTCGGCATTCTGCGTCTGCAGGAGCGCCAGCGCATCGCCCTCTTCCTGCGCCGCGATCCGTTCGACCGGTTCGTGTCCGCCCTCGTCTATGCGCCACGCGACCGCTTCAACACCGAGCTGCGCGACAATTTCCACACGATCCTCGCCAAGGCCTATGCGGGCCGCAAATCGGCCTTCTACGTGACCTTGGCCGACGACAGCGCTCTTGTGCGCTGCCATTTCATCGTCGGCACCACGCCGGGAGCGATCCCGGAAATTCGCGTGGAAGACGTCGAAGCACAGCTCGTCGAGGCCGGGCGCGGTTTTGCCGACCGTCTCAAAGACGTGCTTGTGGCAGCCGCCGGCGAAGAGCGCGGCCTTGCCAAGCTGCGCCGCTTCCAATCGGCCTTTCCGGCCGCGTATCGCGAGCATTTCACGCCCGAGCAGGCGGTCGCCGATATCGCTTCGATCGAAGCGGTCCTCGCCGGCGAAACCACGCTCGCCCTCAATCTCTATCGCAGCGTCGAAGCGGCCGAAAACGAATTGCGCTTGCGCATCTTCCACCGCAACTCGCCGGTCCCTTTGTCCGACGTGTTGCCGATGCTCGAGAGCATGGGCCTCAAAGTGATGACGGAAGAGCCGTTTCGTATCCAGCCGCTCAACGCCGCCGCCGCACGCGCGGCAGGCGACGTCTACATGCACGATCTCTCGCTTGTGGTGCATGCGGGCAGCGTCGTCGATTTGGCGCGCGTGAAGCCGCTGTTCGAGGAGGCGTTTGCCGCCGTGTGGGCCGGCAATGCCGCGTCCGACGGCTTCAACCGGCTCGTGCTGTCGGCCGCCATGTCGACGCGCGAGGTCACGGTCTTGCGCGCTTTGGCCGCCTATCTGCGCCAAGCGGGCATTCCGTTCAGCCAGCCTTATATGGAAGACACGCTCGCCCGCCACCCGAAGATCGCGCGCCGCTTGGTCGACTTCTTCATGGCGTGCCACGACCCGGCTTTTTCGGGCGACCGCGATACGACCGTGCGCGGCATCGTCGTCGAAATTGCGCATCTGCTCGACGACGTCGCCAATCTCGACGAAGACCGCATCCTGCGCCGCTTCCTCAATCTGCTGCAGGCGGCGTTGCGCACCAACTATTTCCAGGCCGGGCCGGACGGTGCGGCCAAGACGTATCTGTCGATCAAGTTCGACAGCCAGAGGATCGACGAACTGCCGCTGCCGCGCCCGCTCGTGGAAGTGTGGATCTATTCGACGCGCGTGGAAGCCGTGCATCTGCGCGGCGGCAAGGTCGCGCGCGGCGGCATTCGCTGGTCCGACCGGCGCGAGGATTTCCGCACCGAAATCCTGGGTCTCATCAAGGCCCAGATGGTCAAAAACGCCGTGATCGTACCCGTGGGCTCGAAGGGCGGCTTCTTCGTGAAGCGCCCGCCGCCGGCCGAAGCGGGCCGCGAGGCCTACATGGCCGAGGGCATTGCCTGCTACCAGACGCTGATGCGCGGGCTCCTCGACATCACCGACAACATCGTGGCCGGCAAAATCGTGCCGCCCCGAAGCGTCGTGCGGCGCGACGGCGACGATCCCTATCTCGTGGTCGCGGCCGACAAAGGGACGGCCACCTTCTCCGACATCGCCAACGCGATATCGATCGAATACGGCCATTGGCTCGGCGACGCCTTCGCCTCGGGCGGGTCGGCGGGCTACGACCACAAGGGCATGGGCATCACCGCGCGCGGGGCTTGGGAAGCGGTCAAGCGCCATTTCCGCGAAATGGGCATCGACACGCAGAGCCAAGCGCATACCTGCGTGGGCGTTGGCGATATGTCGGGCGACGTGTTCGGCAACGGCTTGCTGCGTTCGCGCTTCACGAAGCTCGTGGGTGCTTTCGACCATCGCCACATCTTCATCGACCCCAATCCGGACGCCGAGGCGGCGTTTGCCGAGCGCGCGCGCATGTTCAAGCTGCCGCGCTCGTCCTGGGCCGATTACGACACGAAGCTGATCTCCGAGGGCGGGGGCGTGTTCGACCGCAAGGCGAAGTCGATCAAGCTCACCCGCGAGATCAAGCAGCTATTCGGCATTGCGGCCGACAGCGCCACGCCGTTCGAGCTCATGAAAGCGATGCTGCTGGCCGAAGTCGATCTCCTGTGGTTCGGCGGTATCGGCAACTACATCAAAGCCTCGAGCGAAACCAACGCCGAGGCGGGCGACCGTGCGAACGATGCAATCCGCGTGAACGGGGCCGACATCCGCGCGCGCGTGGTGGGCGAAGGGGCCAATCTGGGTGCAACACAGCGCGGTCGCATCGAATACGCGGCCAAGGGCGGGCGCATCAACACCGACGCCATCGACAATTCGGCCGGCGTCGCTACGTCCGATCACGAGGTCAATATCAAGATCCTGCTCGGTGCCGTGATGGCGCAGGGCGACATGACGCTCAAACAGCGCGACGTGCTGCTCGCCGAGATGACCGACGAGCTCGGCCTGCAGGTCTTGCGCGACAATTATCTGCAGACCCAGGCGATCAGTTTGGCCGAGGCCGAGGGGTCGGCCGGGATCGAACGCATTGCGCGGTTGATGCGCCATCAGGAGAAGACCGGCCGCCTCAATCGGGCGATCGAGTTTTTGCCCGACGACGAGGCGCTGGCAGCACGCGCGGCGGCGTCCAAGGGCCTCACGCGGCCCGAGCTTGCCGTGATGCTCGCCTACGCCAAGATGGGGCTCTACGAGGATCTGTTGGCAAGCAGGCTGCCGGACGATCCGTATCTTGCCGGCGATCTCGTCAAATATTTCCCGCATGCGCTGCGCCGCGGCCACAAGGACGCGATCCTCAAACATCCGCTACGCCGCGAGATCGTGGCGACGATGGTCACCAACTCGCTCGTCAATCGCTGCGGCATCGGTTTTGCGTTCGACCAGGGCGAGCGCAGCGCGTGCAGCCCCGGCGACGTGGCGCGCGCCTATCTGCTCGCGCGCGACGCGTTCGGGCTGCTCGGCATCTGGGCGCAGGTCGAAGCGCTCGACAACAAGGCTGAAGCAGCGTTGCATCTCGGCATGCTGCGCTCCACGATGGAGATTCTCGACAAGGCCACAACGTGGATCTTGCGCAATCTCGAGCCCGCTTTCGACATTGCGGCAGCTTTGGGCATCTACGGCGGCGGCATTGCCGAGCTCAAGCGCGAGATCGGGGCGGCCCTCGACTACGAGCGCCAGGCGGCATTCGCCGCGCGTTCCGGCAAACTTGTCGCGGGCGGCGTGCCCGCAAGCCTTGCAAGCGACGTGGCCGCCTTGGGCGACCTTGCGGCAGCGCTCGATCTCGTACGCATCCAGCGCCAGACGAAAGCCAGCATGCGCCATGTGGCGCAGATCTACTTCGCATTGGGTGCAAGGCTCGGCTTCGATTGGCTGCGCGAGACGGCCGCCCGCATCCCGGCGCGCAGCACATGGGCCGTGCGCGCGATCGCGGCGACGGTCGACGATCTCGACGCGCAGCAGACGGACCTTGCCGTGCGCGCATTGACCGCCGATCCCGCGGGCGATACCGCCGGCATCGACGCGTTCCTGGCGCTGCACAAAGCCGGCGTGGCGCGCTACGAAGCCGTGCTCGGCGAATTGCGCGCCGGCGGGGCCGCCGATCTTGCGGCGCTCACGGTTGCAGGCCGCGAATTGCGCGCTCTCGTCGCCGGGGCCGGCGCTTGACGAAAAAGACCGTCTTCAGCTGGTGCCTTTACGACTGGGCCTCGTCGGCCTTCCCGGCCGTGATCACGACGTTCATTTTCGCAACGTATTTCACGCAGAACGTCGCGCCCGATCCGGTGACGGGCACCGCCATGTGGGGCCATGCGGCGGCGATCGCGGGCCTCTGCATCGCCCTGCTGGGTCCGATCCTGGGTGCGGTCGCCGACCATGGCGGGCGCCAGAAGCCCTATCTCGCGGCGTTTACGCTGCTGGCGGCATGCGCATGCGCGGGCCTGTGGTGGGCGAAGCCGGATCCGTCGTCGGCGATGCTCGCCCTCGTGCTGTTTGCGCTCGCTACGGTCGCGTTCGAGCTTGCGACGATCTTCTACAATGCGCTGTTGCCGAAGGTCGCCGGCCCCGGCGAGATCGGCCGCGTGTCGGGCTGGGGCTGGGGGCTTGGCTATGTCGGCGGCATCGTGTGCCTGGCAGTCCTCCTGTTCGGCTTCGTGCAGACGGCGACACCGCCCTTCGGGCTCGACCGCTCGGCGGCCGAGCATGTGCGCATCGTCGGCCCGTTCACCGCAATCTGGTGGCTCGTCTTCGGGTTGCCGCTGCTGCTCGTGTTGCGCGAAGGCCCCCCGCAGATGGCGCCGCTTGCGGCCATCAAGAAGGGTTTGGCCGACATGGCCGCGTTGCGCGGCTTCGTGAAAGCCAATCCGGCGATCGGCTGGTTCCTGCTTGCCAACATGATCTATACCGACGGGCTCACGACCCTGTTTGCGTTCGGCGCGATCTATGCCGCGGGCACGTTCGGCATGAAGCTCGAAGAGGTCATCGTCTTCGGCATCGCCCTCAATCTGAGTGCGGGCATCGGCGCCTTTGCGTTTGCGTGGCTCGACGACCACTTGGGCTCGCGCAAGACGATCATGATCGGGCTCGTGTGCCTGACCGCGATCGGGGCGGCCCTGCTTGTGGTCCAATCCAAAACGGCGTTCTGGGTGTTGGGCGTTGCGATCGGTCCGTTCTTCGGTCCCGTGCAGGCCGCCAGCCGCTCGCTTGCCGCACGCCTCGCACCCGAAGCCCAGCGCGGCCAGGTCTTCGGCTTATTTGCGCTGTCGGGTCGCATCACGGCCTTCCTGGGCCCGGCGATCTTGGGCACGGTCACGCTGGCTTTCGAGAGCCAACGCGTGGGCATGGCGACGATCCTGCCGTTTTTCGTGCTCGGCCTTTTCGTGCTGTGGCGCAAAGTGCCCGACATCCGCTAAACATCGGGTCATGAGCCTCGTCTGCCATATCTGCAACGCCGCACCCAAGTGCCATCATCTCGCGCGCGAGATGATGTACGGCACGCGCGAGACGTTCGACTATTTCGAATGCGGCGATTGCGGGGCGCTGCAGATCGCGAAAGTTCCGGCCGATCTCGCGCAGTATTATCCGGCCGCTTATTACTCGCTCGAAGGGGCGTTGCCCAAACGCCCGAGCTTCAAACGGCGCTTGGGTGCTGCTTGGGCGTATGAGCGCAGCGGCGGTCTGCTCGGCTGGTTTTTCGATGGCAGAAAACCCAATCGCGAATTGCGGCTGCTGGGCGAGCTGGGCATTGCGCGCAGCGACGCGATCCTCGATGTGGGCTGCGGCAAGGGTGCACGCGTGGCACGCCTGCGCCAGTTCGGCTTTGCAGCCGAAGGCATCGACGCGCATCTCGACGGCGACGTGTTGCTCGACGGCGCGACGATCGCGCGGCGTGCCACACTCGACGACGTCGGCGGCAGCTACCGCCTCGTGATGTTCCACCACAGTTTCGAACATCTGCCCGACCAGCACGCGGCGATGGCGGCAGCGCGGCGCCTGGTGGCGGCCGATGGGTTTGCGCTGATGCGCGTGCCCACCTGTTCGTCGGCCGCATTCGACATCTACGGCGTGGACTGGGTGCAGCTCGATGCGCCAAGGCATCTTTACTTACACAGCCGCGAGAGTTTTACGCGCCTTGCCAAGCAGCACGGCTTTCGCGTGCTACGGCTCGACGACGATTCTGACGGTTTCCAGTTCTGGGGCTCGGAACAGTACAAACGCGGCATTCCGCTCGCCGATCCGCACGCGCATTCAAAGAAGCAGCCGCTCTTCTCGAAAGCCGAGCTTGCCGCGTTCGACGCACGTGCGGCGAAGCTCAATGCCGAGCATCGCGGCGACCAGTTCTGCGCGGTGTTGGCGCCGGCTTAGTGCCGGAAATGCCGCATCCCGGTCGTGACCATTGCGAGGCCCTTTTCGTCGGCGGCGGCGATGACTTCGGCGTCGCGCACCGAGCCGCCCGGCTGGATCACGGCGGTCGCCCCTGCGTTCGCGGCCGCGAGCAGCCCGTCTGCGAACGGGAAAAACGCATCCGATGCCACGACCGAGCCGATGCAGCGGCTTTGCGCTTCGCCCGCGTCGCGCGCGGCGTCGGCGGCTTTGTGGGCGGCGATGCGCGCCGAGTCCACGCGGCTCATCTGGCCCGCCCCGATGCCGACCGTGGTACCGTTCTTGGCATAGACGATCGCGTTCGATTTGACGTGCTTGGCGACACGAAACGCAAACAGCAGGTCGGCGAGTTCGCCCGGCGTGGGCGCGCGCTTGGTCACGATCTTGAGATCGCTTTCGCGGATGCGGCCCGCATCGCGCGTCTGCACGAGATAGCCGCCCGACACCGACTTCACGGTGAGGCCTGCCGCTTGCGGATCGGGCATTGCCCCCGTCAGCAGCAGGCGCAGATTCTTCTTGGCCGCGAGCACGGCGAGTGCGGCTTCGTCCGCGGCCGGGACCACGATCACTTCGACGAAGAGCTTGGCAAGCTCGGTCGCGGTCGCCCCGTCGAGTGCGCGGTTGAAGGCGACGATGCCGCCGAACGCCGACACAGGATCGCAGGCGAGCGCTTTCAGGTACGCGCTATGGATGTCGTGCCCGCGCGCCACGCCGCACGGGTTGGCGTGTTTGACGATGACGCAGGCCGCGTCCTCGAATTCGGCGACCGCTTCGAACGCGGCGTCGGTGTCGTTGAGATTGTTGTAGGAGAGTTCTTTGCCCTGGATCTGGCGCGCGCTCGCAAGGCCGGGGCGCTTCGAGCCGTCGACATAGAACGCCGCCTGCTGGTGCGGGTTCTCGCCGTAGCGCAAGGCCTGCGTGCGCGTGGCCGTAAGATTGAGCCGCTCGGGGAAGGTCTGGCCGAGTTCGCCCGCAAACCAGCGCGAGATGGCGGCGTCGTATGCGCCCGTGCGCGCATAGGCAGCGGCGGCAAAACGCTTGCGCAGATCGAGGGGCGTCGCGCCCGCGTTCGCGTCCATCGCCGCGCCGAGTTCAGCGTATTGCGAAGGTTCGACGACCACGACGACGAATTCGTGGTTCTTGGCGGCCGAGCGGATCATGGCCGGGCCGCCGATATCGATGTTTTCGATACAGTCGTCGAACGCGGCCCCTTTGGCGACGGTCGCCTCGAACGGATAGAGATTGACCACGACGAGATCGATGGGAGCGATTTTGTGCGCTTCCATCGCCTCTGCGTGGTCCTTCACATCGCGCCGCGCGAGGATGCCGCCATGCACCGTCGGGTGCAGCGTTTTGACGCGCCCGTCCATCATCTCGGGAAAGCCCGTATGCGTGCCGACGTCGGTTACGGCAAGGCCTGCGTCGCCAAGCGCCTTGGCGGTACCGCCGGTCGACAGAATTTCCACACCGTGCCGGGCAAGCGCGCGGCCGAATTCGACGAGGCCGGTTTTGTCGGAAACGGACAAGAGAGCGCGGCGAATGCGGACCTGCGACATGGCGACTCCGGGATAGGCTGGTCGGAGCCGTTTCCCTATCACGAAGCGCTGCGGCGCCCCAGCGATTCTGGACTCGCCGCGACGGCCATGGCGGCCAGCAGCCACAACGTGGCGAACCACCAGCCCTGCCACATGCCGTAGCTCAGCGACGCGATGACGACGGCCGTGACCAACGTGGCCCCCAGCACGGTGCGCCGCAGCGGCGGGCCGTTGCAATTGATTGCAAGGAAGCCGAGCAGGGCGGCCATCAGGGCCGCCCCGACGCCGCCGAGTTCGAGCCAGATCTGCAGCGGCGCATTGTGCGGATGCAGCGGGATCTTCTCGGCCTGGCCGTCGATCTTGTCGTGGCCCCCCGGCATCGTGCGCGAAGCATGCATGCCCCAGCCGAAGACCGGCTTGTCGGAAATACGTTCTCCCACGAATTGCCAGATCGCCGCACGATGGTAGATCGACACGGTCAGATCGCGGCGCTCGGCGAGCGAGTCGAGAGTCGGCAGTTTGGTCGCAAGCGGTGCCGCCAGCACGCAGGCGACCAGGATTGCGGCGATCGCGCGCGGCCCGACGAACCGGAACGCGACTGCACCGCCAAGGGCGGCCGCGAGGGCGAAGGCCGCAGCCATGCTTTCCCCCACCACGAACGCGAAAGCGCAGCCTGCGGCCAGAGCCGCAGGAGCAAGCGGCCCGATACGCCGCCGTGCTATAGCGAGGGCAAGCGGTAGCAGCAGCGCCAGCACGGTTTTAGGTCGGTTGAGAAAGGCATCGCTCGCTGCAGGCTCGCCGAACAGTCGAACGAATATCGAATCGCGCGGCTGCATCATGAGTCGACTCACCATCTCTACGAGCACGATCGCGAGGCCGATGCAGAAGCCGCCCAGGAGTGCCGTTTTGAACCGTTCCGTCTGGACGCTGTCGAGGCGCAGCGCCTGCGACAGCACGGCAAGACCGGCAAGGCCGGCCGTCGCCGAGCGCGCGATTCCGTCCAGCCCCTCGAACGGATTGGGTGCCCACAGGCACGAGGCGAGTGCAAGCGCCAACAGGGCTGCAAAGATCACGAGAATTGAACGCGGCACCCCAGTCAGGCGCCGCGCTTGGGAATCGAAAAGTGCTATGAGGGCGCCGGCAACGGCAAGCAGCACGGCCAGTCCGTTGGGCGCAAGGACCGCAATCAGTGGCATTGCGGCCGCTGCTGCGATCAGCACCGAATCGGCGACGGCGGGCCGGTTCATGCCGCTGCGGCAAGCCTATGGGCTGCGACCAGACGCACGACCGTGTCGGCCACGAAGTCGAGCTCGGCTTGGCTTATCGACGTCGAGGAGGGCAGGCTGAGCCCGTTGGCTGAGACGCGCGCCGAGACCGGAAATCCGCGGTTGCCGGCAAAACCCTTGTAGGGCGGCATGTCGTGCATGCAGTAGAAGATCGGGCGCGTGTCGATGCCGGCTGCCGCGAGCTTGGCCATGAACGCGTCGCGCGAAATGCCCAGTGCGGCGCAGTCGAGCACGATCGTGTAGACCCAGTAGGAATTTTCGAAGCCGTCGCGGATGGTCGGGCACTCGATTTCGGCAATGCCGGCAAAGCGGCGATTGTAGTGCGCCGAGAGCTGCTTCTTCGCTTCGAGAAAGCCCGCGAGCTGCTCAAGCTGCGCGCAGCCGATCGCCGCCTGCAGATTGGTGAGGCGATAGTTGAAGCCGACTTCGTCGTGCCAGTAGCGGCGCTGCGGGTTCATGCCGTGGTCGCGCAAGCGCCGCGCGCGCGCGGCGATCGCGTCGTCCTTGAACACGACCATGCCGCCTTCGCCGGTCGTCATGAGCTTGTTCGAGAAAAAGCTGAACGTGCCGCAGTCGCCGATCGCCCCGCACGCAATGCCGTTCCATTTCGCACCCACCGCCTCGGCCGCGTCTTCGACGACGACAAGGCCGCGGCGCTTGGCGAGTGCGAGGATCAGTGCCATGTCGGCGGGCTGGCCGTAGAGATGCACCGGCATGATCGCCTTGGTGCGCGGCGTGATGGCGGCGGCGACCGCATCGGGATCCATGTTCCAAGTGTCGGGGGCGACGTCGACCAGCACGGGCGTGGCACCGGTGTAGATCACGGCATTGAGCGTGGCTGCAAAAGTGAGATCGGGCACGATGACTTCGTCGCCCGGGCCAATGCCGTAGGCGGCGAGGGCCAGATGCAAGGCGACCGTGCCGTTCGACACGGCGAGCGCATGCGGCACGCCGAGCAGGGCCGCGAACTCGGTCTCGAAGCGGCGCACGAAGCTGCCCTGGCTCGAGATCCAGTTCGTGGTCACGCATTCGGTGACGTATTTGAGCTCGTTGCCGCCCAGCGTGGGTTCGGCGATCGGCACGCGGCGCGCATCGGCCGGGGTTGCGAGCTTCAAGGGCCGGCCGTCTGCGTCCAACTCCAATGCGATGGGGCCGGCGACCGTGCCCGGCAGGCACGCGTCGCCTGCCGTGCGGGCTGCGGCATTCGCCGCGAGATCGCCTGCGGCAAGGTGGCCGCGAATGCGGCCCGCCGCATCGGCGACGAACAGCAGCCCGTAGCGGCTTTCGGCCAGCCGTTTGGCGGTATCGCCCAGCGGGGCCGTGTCGCGGATCAGAAATTCGTCGAGGGCAACGGGTGACGGCACGGCTTTGGCGACCTTTTTGCGGGAGGCAGGAAGTGTTTGGGCAACGCGTATTCAGCTATGCCATAACGCCAAAGAGCGCAACTTAGTTCCGTGCGTTTTTGGCATCTCCGCCCAGCCGCCCTGGGCCGTGCGCGCATTGGGGTACGGGCGCTGTGGAATCCCATCCTATCATTTGACCCTTGCCCCCTGTTTCGCGTACCAAGTTCGGCGGAGATGGCACGCCTTTGAAACCCAATTCCACGCCGATGGCTGCCCGTGCGGCACCGCTCGCCGATCGCCTGAGGGCGTCCGACGGGTTGGTGGGGACGCGAACGCGCGTGCGCCTGTTCGCGCCGAGCGACATCGATGCGGCCTATCTGGGCTGGCTCAACGATCCTGAGGTGGTGCGCTACAGCAACCAGCGCTTCGTGCATCACACGGCCGAGAGCGCTGCGGCGTTTCTGGCAAGCTTCGCCGGTTCGGAAAACCTGTTCTTGAGCATTCGCCGCCTGGCCGACGACCGCGCTGTCGGCACGATGACGGTCTATCGCGCCGTGCCGCATGGTACAGCCGATCTCGGCATTCTGGTCGGCGACAAGCAGGTCTGGGGCCAGGGCTGCGGCCGCGAAGCGTGGATGCTCATGCTCAACTGGCTGGACTCCCAACGGGTCGTGCGCAAATTCACGTGCGGGACGGCAGCCCCCAATCGCGCGATGCGGCGCTTGGCCGAAGCGTCGGGCATGGAACTCGAAGCAACAAAATGCCGGCACGAGATCGTCGACGGCGTGCCGGTCGATCTGCTGTTTTTCGCGCGTTTTGCGGCCGCCTAGGCGTTGTGCACGCGCAGCGCCTCGATCAAATCGAGTTGCCAGGCCACCACTTTGGCTTCGTCGTAAAGATCGTGTGCGCGGGCAAGGCCGGCTGCTCCGATCTTTGCCCACAAGACCGCGTCGTCGTCCAGCTGGGCGAGGGGGGCGGCCAGCGCCTTTGAGCGCACGCGACGACGGCATTCAGGATGGCACGACCATCAGCCTGTTTTGGCGACAAAGCTTTCGATCTCGGTGGCGACACGGGCCGTGCTTGCGCGGAAAAGATCGCGGAAACCGTCCGCAGGACTCGGTTTCTCTTCCAGCGCGGCAATCAACCCGTCGGCGCCCGACACGCATCGCACGAGGCCGCGCCGCGAGGGCTCGAACAAGTTGCCTTCGGGAAGCAACGGCTGGACGCTGACGACGCGCCGCCCGCCCAGATAGGCGCTGACCATGGGTGCCGCGAAACTGCCGATGACTGTGGCGCAACGCAAAAGGCCCGCACCGGTTTCGACGCGCTCGATCCCGCCGGGCATTTTTGTTTCCCCCGGATGTGCCGCGTAGAGAAGCTTCGGCAGGAGATCGGGGCGCTTGGCCGCGGCCGCCGCGACGATTTCAAGGCAGTCATCCTGGTCGTAGCCGAGCGTGTCGCCCATTATTTCGCGCAGCGGACTCCCGAGAACCAAAACGGCAGTGTCGTCCGTCTCGGGAAGCAGCGGTGCGCGCTCGAATGCCGGGTGGCCGACGGCGACGAAGCGTTCGCGCGGCAATCCGAGCGCGACTGCGTTTTCGATCGCCGTGTTGTCGATCATCAACACGTGGTCGGCGATTTCGAACTTCCCGTCGCGCTCGAAGCGGTAGGGCATGCTGTTCCAGGCATCGACGAACTGCAGCGACGGAAGCCCGCGGCGTCTGGCGGAACGCAGCGCGTAGGTTTCGATCATGCGCGAGCGGCCGGCCGACGCGACGAGTGCGCGCGTACCCTCGAGCAGGGGCGATATGTCGGCATTCGCGTCCGGCGCCACGGTCATTTCGGGTTCTACGGCCGGCACCGTTGCCAAGAGCCGCGTTGCGGGGACCGGTGCGGCGACAACGTGCCACGCGAACGGCGGCGGGCGGTTGCCAAGCCATTCGCCGAGCAGGGGGGCGATGAAATCGGCAGCGCCGGCCTCCGCGACAACCAACAGTATCTGTCCGCTACGCGACATTAGAGCGCGTTGCCGCGCGATTCGAGCAGGGCAATCTGGCGTTCGACGATCTTGGCTTCGTCGTAAAGGTCGCGGGCGCGTGCGAGGCCTGCGGCTCCCAGCTTCGTGCGCAAAGCCGGGTCGCCGGCGAGGCGCTGCAGGGCGGCCGCCAGCGCTTTTGCGTCGCGCAACGGCACCAGCAGGCCGGTCTGCCCGTCGATCACTTCCTCGCGGCTGCCGCGTATATCGGTCGCCACGACCGGCAGACCCGAGAGCATCGCCTCGATGATCGAGCGCGGCATGCCTTCGCGGTGCGAGGGCAGCGTGAAAATATCGGCCGCACGCAAGAGTTCGGGCACGTCCGAGCGGTAGCCGAGCAGGCGGATGCGGGATTTCAAGAGCGGATCGTTTTCGGCGGCGTGAAGTGCCGCATCGACACTGTCGGCATGGTCGGACGCCAGCCGTGCACCCACGATCCACAATTCGGCATCGACGTTGCGCATCGCTTCGACAAGTTCGGGATAGCCCTTTTCGGCGACGAGGCGCCCGACCATCAAGATCACGGGCCGGTCCGGCGGCGTTCCCATCTGCGCGCGGATATCGCCGCGCATGGTCTCGTGCGGCAAGGCAGGGCGGAAGCGCGCAGGGTCCGAGCCGTTGCCGATCGCATGGATGGGGCCGCGCGCAAGGCCCAAGCGGCGGGCGGTTGCCGCATCCTCTTGCGCTTGCGTGAGCAAGAGATCGGTCGTGCGGCCCGCCAGCCATTCGAGACCGATATGCGCGAAGCGCTTGGGCCAAGGCATATGTTCGTGGAAATAGAAGCCGTGTGCTGTGTAGACGATTTTAGGCACGCTTTCGCACCATGCGGCCAGGCGCCCGGCAAGCGCTGCGACGGGCGTGTGCACATGCACCATGTCGAATTTTTCGGCGCGCAAGGTCGCCAGGATCGCGCGATAGCTGCGCCACAAAGCAAGCGGATTGGCCGAGCGGCGGATCTGCACGTCGATCACGCGGAACCCTTCGGCCTCGATCTTGGCCACGAGATTACCGTGTGCGCAGGCACCCACGACCTCGTGCCCGGCGCTGCGCAACCCGCGCATCAGCGGAAGCAGGAAATGGTAGAGCGTGAAGTCGACGGCACAAAGCTGCAGGATGCGCATGGCGCTTGATGCCCTATCCCCAGCGTTTCTGCCAGCTTCGGAACATCAGCACGGTCCACAAAGCATAGGTGCGGTCCTCGCCCGCCTGGTGGGCGGCCCATGCGGCCGCGATCGGGGCGGGTGTCAAGATGCCGTCGGCAGCGATGTCGGCGGGATCGAGCAGATCGGCCGCCCAGTCGCGAAGGGACCCCCGCAGCCATGCACCTATGGGCACGGCAAAGCCCATTTTGGGCCGCTCGAACAATTCGCGCGGCACGTAGCGCGCCAGAATCTCGCGCAAGATCCATTTGCCGTCGCCGCCGCGCAGCTTCATATGCGGCGGCAAGCGCCACGCGGCTTCGACCACGCGATGGTCGAGCAGCGGATTGCGCCCTTCGAGACCCACCGCCATCGTGGCGCGATCGACTTTCGTGAGCACGTCGTCGGGCAGATAGGTGAGCGTATCGAGAAGCTGCATGCGCGCGGCGAATTCCGGCATGTCGGCCGCGATGCTTTTGTCCCAGATCGGGCCGTCGGGCTCGACGGCACCCGGCACCAACGCGCGCGGATCGGGCCATTGGCTCACGAGCCCGCGATAGATCGCCGACGGATCGTCCGCGCGCAGCAAGGCTGCCATCTTCGCCGCTTTTTCGGCCGGGCGCACCGGCCGCTTGGCAGCGGGCAGCAACGCGCTCAAGAGCCGATAGCCGGTTTCGCCGGGCAACGTCATGGCGGTTGCCGCCGTCCGCCTGAGCCAGCGCGGCAAAAAGCGCAGATCGCTTTCCAAGCGGTCGGCCCAGACATGGCGATTATAGCCCGCAAAACTCTCGTCGCCGCCGTCGCCGGACAGAGCCACGGTCACGTGCTGCCGCGTCATCTGCGCCACGAGATAGGTGGGGATTTGCGAGGCGTCGGCAAACGGCTCGTCGTAGAACTCGGCGAGTTTCGGGATCACGTCGCGCGCTTGGTCGGCCGTGACGTAAAGCTCGGTATGCGCGCAGCCCAGATGTGCGGCGACTGCTTTGGCGTGTTTGGCTTCGTCGTAGCCGGCCTCGTCGAAACCGATCGTGAAGGCGCGTATCGGCGTGCTGCTTTGCGCCTGCATGAGCGCCACGACGAGCGAGGAGTCGATGCCGCCCGACAGAAACGCGCCGAGCGGCACGTCCGCGATCATGCGTTTTGCGACCGCATCGCGCAGCAGAATGTCGAGTTTCTCGATTTCTGTCGCGTCGTCGACGGGCGCTGCCCAATGTGTGCGGCCTACGACGGCCACGTCCCTTGCCGACCAGTAGGTCTCAATGTGCGGTTCGCTGCCCTCTTGCCATTCGAGCATTGTGCCCGGCGGTAGTTTCTTGGCCTCGCGATAGATCGTGACCGGGCCGGGTACATCGGCATGGCGGAAATAGGCCACGAGTGCTTCTCGATCCAAGGTCGGTGCGAAATCGGGCGCTGCGCGCAGCGCTTTGAGCTCCGAGCCGAAGATGAGCCGAGTGCCGTCGCAGGCATAATAGAGCGGCTTCACGCCGAGCCGGTCGCGGATCAGCCATAGGCTTTTCGACTGTCGATCCCACAGGGCGATCGCGAACATGCCGACGGTTTTTTCGATCGTGGCACGCACCCCCCATCGCGAAAAACCTTCGAGCATCACTTCCGTGTCGGAGGTACCGCGAAAGCGCACGCCCGTCGCTTCGAGTTCGGCGCGCAATTCGCGGAAATTGAAGATCTCGCCGTTGTAGGTGACGACAAAGCGCCCGTCGGCCGAATGCATCGGCTGTACGCCGGTCGGCGACAGATCGACGATGGCGAGGCGCCGATGGCCAAGTCCAATGCCGGCGGCTTCGTCGGTCCAGATATCCGCCCCGTCCGGGCCGCGATGGGCGAGCGTGTCGTTCATGCGGCGCATATGGGCCGCCAATTCGTCGGCCCTGAGGCGCAAGCGTCGGTCGAGCAAGCCTGCGATGCCGCACATGAAAAGCCAGTCTCCTTCTGCCTCGTTCATTTTGTAAACGGAAAAGGGCCAAGAGGTCCGAAGGACGACCTCATATGATGCTAATACACTGATTTCAATTAATGTTCAATTTTTGAACGCCGTTGACGTTCAGTTCGTGAACGCGGTATGGTGTTGGCCTGATGAGAAATCCGCAGCCCTCCAAAATCGACCGCGATTCGACCGCCCTGTTGCTGGGCGTGCTGTCGGCGGTCGAGCATAATTCGAACGTGACCCAGCGTTCGATGTCGAGCGAATTGGGCGTGGCCCTTGGGCTTGCCAATGCGGTGCTCAAACGCTGTG
>JAPZUA010000003.1 GCA_027532905.1 Magnetospirillum sp. | reverse complement strand
GACCGGGAAGCGTTCGCCGGCCTGGAAATAGATGCGGCCCGCGAGGCCGGCCAAGCTGCAGCCTTCGAGGAACACGACTTCGATTTCGTCGCGCAGATCGGGCGGGATCTGCCGGTGCGTGCGAAGCATCAGCTCGAGCTTGGGTTTGCGCATGAGCCCGTCGATCTGCACATCGCCGAGCTCGGAGAATGCGACTTCCACGACGAAGCGTTTCGAATCGCGGTCCTTTTTGTCTTTGGCCTGCTCGCGGCGCGAGAAGATGCGCAGCTGCCGCAGTTCGCCGCCGTCCTGGAACGGCACATAGGCCACGCGCCAATCGGTCGGGACGGCGGCTTGGCGCTGCATTTCTTTGAGGTCGCCGTCGAGGCGCTGCAGAATGTCGCTGCGCCCGGAACGCTCGAGAGCCGTTGCGACCGTTTCGCCCAGCAGGCTGCGCGCATCGGTGCGGTCCGCGGCCAGATACGACATGATCTGCACCGCGAGTTTTGGGCCGGGGCGCGGGATCGCTTCGTCAAGCACGCGGCGGGCAAGGGCCGGGCTTGCCTCGGCAAGGCTCTTGAACGCGTCCTTGAGGGCCGGCCACTCGCGCGCGAGCGGTACGTTCGATTTGAGTGGCCCGGCATCGTCGGCGGCCGGTTTTGCCGGGGGCTGGAAGGCGGCCAGTTCGACGGCGAGCTTGGCGCCTTCGGTTGGGCGCGCCAGGCCCGGCGGCCAGATTGCGGCGAGCCGTCCGATCGGCGTATCGAGCAGGACTTGGCCGCCCGGCAGCTGCGCCAGCACGCGCGCCTCCATGCCGGCCGGCACCTTCGCCGTCGCCGGTGCAGGTGGCGCTGCAAGCGCGGCAAGCAAGGTCGCCGAGGTGCTTGCGGGTACCGCGGGCGCGCCGAAAGGCGGGGCTTGAGCCGCAGGCCCTGCCTGCGATGGAACCTTTGCCTCGCTCGGCAGGCGCAATTGGACGGTCGTGCCAGTGACCAATCGCGGCAAGCCGCCGGCGTCCGGTTTCGGCGGTGCTGTCCCGACGACGGTGGCGGCGAGTTCCAGTATCGGCCGCGTTTGCACGCCTTGCGCGATCTGTGCCGCCGGCGCTTGGGCGGCTGGCGCTTGCGGCGGCGGAGGTGCTGACGGTGCCGCCGGTGTGGGCAGCTGCAATTGCACGATCTGCGCTTGCATGGCTTTGGGCACGCCTGAGAGAAGCAGCGTGACGGCTGCCCCCTGCGGCAGCGTGACGGCAGGCGGCAATTTCAGCGCGACCTGGCCCGCATCGGTCTTGACCAAAGTTTGGCCCGTGGCGTCTTTGCCGAGGATCTGGCCCAGAAGCTGACCCTCATTGGCAAGCGCTGTCGCGAGCGTGGTGCTTTGTGCGGCCGCCGCGAGGAACTGGTTGCGCAGTCGGCCGAGAAGTTCGGCCGTCGCGGCCGCAGCTGCGGCAATCGCAGGCGACGCGGGCGGCTGTGGGGATGGCGGTGCAGCCGTTTGGCCTTGTGCGGCTGCCGCAGGCGTTGCAGCGGAATTTGCGGCAGTCGGCGGTGGCGACGGTTGTGCCGCAGGCGCAGCTGGGCTCGGCGACGGGGCGCCGCTGGGCGGGAGGTTCGTTGGGACCGACCCGCTCACAAACGCTCGAGCAGACGGGCCGCGATCGCGTCCACGTCCAGTGCCGCATGCGCCGTCGGATGGCGCACGGGCAGCGGCGTTTGCGCATAGATCGTGTCGCGCACGCGCCCGTCGCGGCGCACGACCCCCAGCAGCGGCGGCTCGAAGCGCAGGAATTCGCGGCACGCTTTGGTCAGCGTCTCGTGGATGCGCTGGCCTTGCGTGGGATTGGCCGCACTGTTGACGACGATACGCAGATCGGTGCGCTGGCGCTGCTGCGTGAGCACCTTGATGAACGCGTACGCGTCGGTCAGCGCCGTCGGTTCGTCGTTCGTCACGACCACGCAGGTGCGCGACAAGGCCGCAAGCCCGCGCGTGTGCGCTTCGATGCCCGCCCCGAGATCGATCACGGTTGCTTCGTAGTCGGCCGAGAGTTCGTAGAGATCGCGCACGAGCTGCGCAAAACGCGGCTGCGGCAGCGAGGCAAGATTGCCCGAGCCCGAGCGCCCGGCCAGAATTTCGAAACCGCCGGTCGGATAATAGGTCGTGCATTCGGCAAGCGCATGCGCACCCGCGAAATAGTGGCCAAGGTCGCGCTTGGGGAACAGGCCGAGCTGGATGTCGACGTTTGCAAGGCCGAGATCGCCGTCGAACAGCAGCGTCTTGAGGCCGCGCTTGGCGAGGCATGTGGCGAGCGTGACCGAGAACCAGGTTTTGCCCACGCCGCCCTTGCCGGACGCGACCGCGATGATGCCCAGCGACCGGCTCGGCCTTGCATCCTGGCCGGTCTCGACGACCGCCCGCGTATGGGCTTCGGCGTAGGGCAGGGTGTGGATCTGGCTCACGATACGGCCTCCGGGTTGCGGGTCGCGCGCGCTTGGGCTGCGGCGGCCACGAGAATGCGGGCAAAACGCTGAGCATCGACGGCCTCGAGGCCGTCGGCAGGGCTCGGCGAAACGGAAACTTCGGCAAAGGCGTAAGTGCCGTCGGCGGCGGCGGCAAGCAACCCGCCCATGCGGCGCGCAATGTCGAGGCGCGTGGCGATGAGGCGCGTGCAGCCGATGCGCGCAAAGGCTTCGGCCGTCTCGACGGTCTCCGACACGTCGAGGCCGGCAGGCAGCGTCAGCACGGGTTCGCCGCCGGTCGCAACCACGAGGCGCGCAAGGCCGGCAAGTTCGGCCGAGTTGTAGGGATTGACGGCTGCCGTGTCGATCAGCAGTGGGGTGGTGTCGCGCGCGGCATAGGCAAAACGCTGCAGATCTTCAGGCCCGTCGGCAATGTCGAACGGCACGTCGAGGATCTGCGCGAACGCGGCGAGCGCAGGAACGCCGCCCGCCGAGTTGCGGTCGGTCGAAACGATGCGCACGCGCGTGCCTTCGAGGATGGCCTGGGCCGCGAGCTTGGCGGTCGCAAGCGTTTTGCCGGCGCCGGGCGGGCCCACGAGCAGCAGTGGTGCGCTCGAGCGTGCGGCCGCAAGCGGGGCAAAGCGATAGAGGCCAGCCAAGCGCTGGGCGAGGGCCGCACCGATTGCCGCATCGCTGCCGCCGCGACCGAGTTTGAGGCCGTCTTCGAAGCGAGCGGCCAGCATTGCGGGCACGTTGTGGAAGGCGAGCACGCGCGCGAGCGCGCTTTGTTCGGGCGGCGGGGCGCCGCGTCCGAAGCGCGGGGTCTCGTCGCGTGCGGGCGCGATGTCGGGCTCGTCTTCGACAGCATGCAGCGCAAAGCCAGCCTCGGGCGCGTCTGGCTCCTCCTCGACCGCGACCATGACGCGCACGCCGGATGCGTCGCTCTCGGTCGAGACAACGAGCGCGTCGTCGCCGAGCTGGCTTTGCACCAGTCGGATCGCGTCCTCGGCCGTCGCGGCATGGAAGGCTTTGAGGCGCATGGCTTAGATGGTTCCCACCGTCTTGATGCGCGCTTTGGGGTGGATTTCGTTCTGCGACATCACGGTCGTGGCCGGGCGGAAACGCTCGACGATCGAGCGCACGAAGGGCCGTGCGAGCGGGCTCGTCAGCAGCACTGGATTTTCGCCCATCATCGAATGGTGCTCGAAAACCGAGCGGACCGTCTGGATGAATTCCTGGAGCCGCGAGGGCTGCATCGAAAGCTGGCGCTCTTCGCCTTGGCCCACGATCGATTCGGCGAAGCTCTGCTCCCATTCGGGGCCGAGCGTCACGAGCGGCACCACGCCACCGTCGGCCGCACTCTGTTCGCACAGCTGGCGGGCAAGGCGCGTGCGCACATGCTCGGTAATCGCCGTGATGTTGCGCGTGTGGCTCGTGGCTTCCGATACGCCCTCAAGGATCGCGGGCAGATCGCGGATCGACACACGCTCGGCAAGCAGGTTCTGCAGCACGCGCTGCAGCCCGCCGACGGTGATCTGACTCGGCACGATCTCTTCGACGAGTTTCTTGTGCTCCTTGCCGAGTTCGTCGAGCAGCTTCTGCGTCTCGGTGTACGAAAGCAGCTCGGCCATGTTGTCTTTGATGATTTCGGTCAGATGCGTGGTGATGACGGTCTGCGGATCGACCACGGTCATGCCCTTAAACAAGGCTTCCTCGCGCAAGCCCTCGTCCACCCACATGGCGGGTAGGCCGAAGGTCGGCTCCTTCGTGGCCTCGCCTTGCATCGCGATCGCTTCGCCGCGCGGATCCATGACCAGCAATTGGCCCGGGCGCAGATCGCCGCGCCCGGCGATGATTTCCTTGATGCGCATCGCGTATTCGGTGGCGGGCAGCTGCATGTTGTCCTGGATGCGCACCGAGGGCATCACGAAGCCCATGTCGGAGGCGAGCTGGCGGCGCAGCGCCTTGATCTGGTCGGTGAGGCGCTGGCCGCGGTCGGCGTTGATCAGCGGCAGCAGGCCGTAGCCGAGTTCGAGGCGGATGAGATCGATATGCAGCGACGACTGGATCGTCTCTTCGGGCGGCGGCGGCGGCGCGTCGGCGATCGCCTTGCGCGCAATTTCCTCCTGCTCGAGGGTTTCGCGCTGTTTGAACATCTCGTACGCCGCATAGCCGCTGATCGCGGACAGCACGGCGAAGGGGAAGAAGGGCAGGCCTGGAACGAGAGCAAGGCCGCCGGTCAGCACGGCGCACAGCACGAGCGCTTTGGGATAGCCGCCGAGCTGGCCGAACATCGCTTTGTCGGCCGAGCCGCGAATGCCGGCCTTGGTCACGAGCAAGCCCGAGGCCACCGAGGTGATGAGCGCGGGCACCTGGCTCACGAGGCCGTCGCCGACGGTCAGCAGCGTGTAGTACTGGGCTGCCTGCGCGATCGTGAGGCCGTGGCTTGTGGTGCCGATGATGATGCCGGCGATCACGTTGATGAAGGTGATCAGCAGGCCCGCGATCGCGTCGCCGCGCACGAATTTCGCGGCACCGTCCATTGAGCCGAAGAAGGTGCTTTCGTCCTCGAGTTCCTGGCGCCGCTTGCGTGCGGCCGCTTCGTCGATGAGGCCTGCCGAAAGGTCGGCGTCGATCGCCATCTGCTTGCCGGGCATGGCGTCGAGGTTGAAACGCGCCGACACTTCGGCGATGCGGCCCGAACCTTTGGTGATGACGACGAAGTTCACGATGATCAGAATCGCGAAAATGATCACGCCGATCACGAAATTGCCGCCCATCAGCAAGCCGCCGAAGGCGCGGATGACTTCGCCCGCGGCACCAATACCCTCGTGCCCGTGCGACAGGATGAGGCGCGTGGTCGCAAGATTGAGCGCCAAGCGCAGCAAAGTCGCGATCAGCAGAATGGTTGGGAACGAACTGAAATCGAGCGGGCGCTGGATGAACAGCGAGACGAGCAGGATCAGCACCGAGAAGGTGATCGACAAAGCGAGCAGAATGTCGACGAGCCAGGTCGGCAGCGGGACGAGCAGCACGACGAGAATCGCGAACACGCCCAGGGCGAGCATGACGTCGCCCTGGCGGCCGAGCTGGCGCAGGCTCGCGATCGGATCGAAACCGAGATTGAAGCCGCCGCCGCCGGGCGCACCCGGTGCGGGCGCTGCCGGGGCTTCAAGCATCGGTTGGGCGTTGGGTTCAGCCATGAGTGCTGGTTCGATTCATCAATAGGCTGCGCGCGGTTCGTTGCCGGCGGGGGGCGGTGGTGCAAAGCCCTGGTCGTTGTAGATCTTGAGCTTGTTGCGAAGCGTGCGGATCGAAATGCCGAGGATGTTGGCCGCATGCGTGCGGTTGCCCAGGCAATGGTTCAGCGTGTCGAGGATGAGCTCGCGCTCGACGTCGTCGACCGTGCGGCCCACGAGGCCTGCGCGCGGACCGCCGGCCTCGCCGCCGTTCGTCCCTTGCGGGGCACCGGCACTCGGGCGGTCTTCGGCGCGCGTCGCACCCTGCAGCACGATCGCTTCCGGCCCGATCGTCGGACCTTTGGCGAGGAGCACGGCGCGGTGCATCGTGTTTTCGAGTTCGCGCACGTTGCCGCGCCACGTATGGGCGCGCAGCATTGCCATCGCCTCGGGTGCGACCGCGCGCGCGTCGGTGCCGTTGGCTTCGGCGTATTTGCGCATGAAATGTTCGGCCAGAACGTCGATGTCGAGCGGGCGCGCACGCAACGGCGGCAGGCGCACGGTCACGACGTTGAGGCGGAAATAGAGATCTTCGCGGAAGCGGCCCGCGCGCACTTCGCCTTCGAGGTCGCGATTGGTCGACGCAAGGATGCGGATGTCGATCTTGATGGGCGTTGTTCCGCCCACGCGGTCGATCACGCGTTCCTGGATGGCGCGCAACAGCTTCGCCTGCAGGCGCATGTCCATTTCGCCGAGTTCGTCCAAAAACAGCGTGCCGCCATTGGCTTCTTCGAATTTGCCGATGCGGCGCGCAACGGCACCTGTGAAGGCACCTTTTTCGTGGCCAAACAATTCGCTTTCGAGCAGATTGTCGGGGATCGCCGCACAGTTCACGCAGATCACCGGTGCTTGCGCACGCTTGCTTTTGACGTGGATGTAGCGCGCCATCAGCTCTTTGCCAGTCCCGGACTCGCCCGTGATCAGGATCGAGGCGTCCGACGCGGCGATGCGGTCGGCCAAGCGCAGCGTGTCGCCCATCGCCGGGTCTTTGAAGACGATGGCCGCACTTTCCTCCGTGACGGCGGCGAGAACGGCCGCAATCAGCTCGGGCTCGGGCGGGAGCGGGATGTATTCTTTGGCCCCCGCCTTGATCGCCCGCACGGCGGCGGCCGAATCCGCACCGATGCCGCACGCAACGACCGGAATGTGGATGCGCTCGTTGCGCAGCGCATCGACGAGGCCGCCGATGTCGAGGCTCACGTCGATCATCACGAGGTCCGCACCTTTGCCGCCGCGCAAGGCTTCGAGCCCGCGCGCCACGTCGTCGGCTTGGCTTACCTTGGCGCCGCGCGCGATCGCGATTTTGGCGGCCGTCGAAACCTGGCCGCTCAGCGTGCCGATAATCAGAAGACGCATGCCCTACGCACTCCTACTCGCCGTTTTGCCGTCAGCTCCGGTCGACCTTGACGATTTCCGTCATGGTCACACCCAAACGCTCGTCCACCACCACGACTTCGCCGCGTGCGACGAGGCGGTTGTTGACGTAGATGTCGATCGCTTCGCCAACCTTGCGGTCGAGTTCGACGACGGCACCGCGGCCGAGCTTGAGCAGCTGGTTGACCTGCATCGTGGCTTTGCCGAGCACGGCCGAGACGGTGACCGGAATATCGTAGACGGCCTCGAGCTCCTTGGCCGTACGGGCTTGGCGCCCGTCGCCGCCACCGCCACCGCCGCCGCCACCACCGCCCTGCAGCGACGGTTCGCCTGCCATGGCTTTGGCCATGTCGAGATCGTCGAAATTCACTTTTTCGTCGGCCATTTTATGTTCCTTTCAGGGATTCAGTTGGTGCCCGAAGCGCCGGGCTGCATAGCAAGATATCGTTCGATCGCGTCTTCGATTTCTTTCCAGATGTCGGCCACGTTGCGCTCGACGCCGCCATTTGCCCATTCGATGCGCGCGTCCGTCTCGGGTAGGGCAGGGTCGGGCAGCACCACGATGCGGCCGGCAAAGCCCAGCGTTTGCGCCGTCGCTTCGATGCGCGCCTGCACGATCTGCTGCGTTGCCGGGTTGACCTTGACCACGAAACGCGGCTGTTCGATCAGGCGTTCGATGCTTTCGCGCGCAAGCGCTTCGATTTCGTCCACGCCATGGGCGGCCGCAAGTGCCGGCAGCAATTTGCGCGCGATCGCCCCCATTGCCGTGACGGCACCGGCGTCGGCTTCCGCGCGCGCGCGTTCGGCCGTCGCGAGCGCGCGCGGCAGCGTCTCCTGCAATGCTGCGATGGCTTGGGCGGCGAGATGTTCGGCCGATGCCAGCGTTTCGTCGCGGCCGGTGTCGTAGCCCGCTTGGCGGCCTTCTTCGAAAGCGGCCTGCTTGGCCATCTCGAGTTCGACTTCCGAATAATGCTTGGGCTTGCGGCGCAGCATCACAGGCATGGGCATGCCGTCGGGGCCCACGCCGGGCTCGACGAACTCTTCGGCGAACAGAAATTTGCTGATGGCGGGCATGGCGGCGGGGCTCTTTGTGTCAGGCGGCCAAAGACAGGGAAACGTGGGTCGCGAATTCGTCGATCAGTTTTTCGACCTCGCTTGCGTCGAGGCGGCCGAGATCGGCGAAGCCGATCGCAAGATTGGTGATGTCGCGGTCGCTGAGTTCGGCGCAAAGCTTGGCGGCAGCTTGCTCGCCCAAAGCGAGAAGAAGAATAGCAGCTTTGCGGCGTCCGTCCGAGAGCGGCGCGTCGGCGGGCGGCAAAGCCGCTTGCGACGGCTGTCGGACGGGGGGCGGGGGCGAAGTGCCTGTGGCCATGGAGAGGTCTGCCTTTCTTTGCGAAAACGCTTATGTTTCCTGGTACATCCAGGTGCGCAGGATCGCGACGGCTTCTTCAGGGTGCTTCTCGACGATTTCGCCGATCTTCTTGATCGAGGATGCGCGCACACGGCCTTCGACCTGGGCGATGTCGATCATCTGTTCGATCTCGCTGGGGCCTTCTTCGCCGGGCGACGGACCGCCGGGCAGCGCCAAACCGCCGGGCCCGCCCGACATCAGCTGAGCTTGCTGGGCTGCCTGTTCGGCGGCTGCACGATCCTGCTCGCGCTTTTCCTGCGAGGAGCGCAGCACGTGGTTGATGATCGGGCGCGCGACCAGGAGGATCACGAGCAGGGCGACGATCGCCATCACGAGCACTTCGGCCAAGCGCAGCAGGTCGGCGCGCGTGAAGTCGAACAGGCCCGGCTCCTTGGTGTCGATCTCGATCTCCTCGGGCGCGTAGAAGCGCATATTGACGACTTCGAGCGTGTCGCCGCGGCGCTGGTCGAAGCCGATCGCCGAGCGCACGAGTGTCGTGAGGCGCTGCATTTCTTCGTCGGTGCGCGGCTGGTACTGCTTGTCGGCACCCGCAACCGTGCCGTCGACGAGGACGGCCACCGAGAGGCGGCGAATGACGCCGGATTCGCGCGTATGCTGGCGGATCGTCTTCGAGATTTCGAAATTGGTGGTTTCTTCCGAGCGGTTGCCGCGATTGGTGGTGCGCGGCCCGCCGCTGTCCTGGCCTGCGTCGGGCAGGTTGTTCTGCACCGTGACCTGTGCCGCCGCTTCGGCGGACTCGTTCGTCTCCGTCACGGTCTGGGTCGAGCGCACGACCTGGCCGTCGGGATCGAAGGATTCCTGGTTCGTGACGATACGGTCGAAATCGAGATCGACGGACACTTCGGCGCGCACCTTGCCGGGGCCGATCGTGCGCTCGATGATGCCTTCGACCGTGCGCGCGAGGCGCTGTTCGTAGGCGCGGCGCAGTTCTTCGGCCGAGGAGTTCAGCGCCGACGGATCGTCGCTTTCGGCCTGGCCTTTGGCGAGCAGATTGCCGCGGTCGTCCACGACCGAAACGCGCACCGGACGCATGCCGGGCACGGCCGCTGCGACCAGCGATTGGATCGCCTGGACCTGCTGGCGCGGCAGGCGATTGTTGGGATCGCGCATGCGCACGATGACCGACGCCGTCGGCTCTTGGCGCTCGCGGTTGAAGAGATCGCGGCGCGGGATCACAAGATGCACGCGCGCCGCCGCCAGGGGCTGCAAGGCGCTGATCGTGCGCGCCAATTCGCCTTCGAGCGCGCGCGCTTGATTCAGTTGCTGCATGAAATTCGTCTGGCCGAGCACGTCGCCCTTGTCGAAAATCTCGTAGCCGATCGAGCCGCCGCGCGGGATCCCAGCTTCCGCAAAGCTCAAGCGCAGCCGCAGCACGCGGTCTTCGGGCACGTTGATCGTCGCGCCGCCATTGGCGAGCGAATAGGGGATTTGCTGCTGCTCGAGGCGCGTCGTGATTTGGGCCGCGTCTTGGGGCGACAATTCGCTGTAGAGCAGCGCCATTGGCGGCTGCGACAGGCGGGTGGTGAAAAAGAAGAAAAAGCCGAGCAGGCCGACAGCCACGGCACCCAGCAGACCGAGGCGCAATGGCCCCAATTGGCGTAAAGTATCCATGAAACTATTCACCCAGACCTTCTCCGGGGCTAGGGCCCCAGTCCTCGAAAACAGCTCCGTTTTGATTCAAATCACGCCTCAATTTGCGTAATTTTATCCAAAACTTGAGATGTATCGTAGAGAAGATCGATGAATGAAGTGTTAACACCCGGCACTTTTTTCCCGGTACCCGGAAAAAAGTGCCGACCAGACGGGGTGTTTACGGCAATTATTCGAGTTGAATCTGAAGTTAGGCGGTTTCGCGATCCGCTTCAACCGCACGGTACTCTTGAAGTCGCGTCGCGCGCAAACCGCGCGGCCCGTGCCGGTCGATAAGCCTCTGCCAGGAAATGAATTCTTCGAGCGAGAGCGTGTAGGTGCGGCAGGCTTCGTCGAGCGTGATGTGGCCCTGGCGCACGGCCGAGACGACTGCCTGTTTGCGCCGTACGACCCAGCGCGTGGTTCCGGGCGGCGGCAGGTCCGGGAGGCTGCCGGGGAGGGTGGGATCGCGCGGGGCGTTGTTCTTGTGCATGGGATGCTGTTTCCTTGGGGCTTCAAAACGGCGTGGCGCGCGCCAGACAGTCGCGGCGGCACAAGACGAGCTGCGGTGCCGCTGCGCGTTGCGCCAGCGGATAGCGCAGACAGCGCCCGCAGCTTGCCGACCAAGCGCTGGCGGTTGGCGCTGCGATCGGCTCGAGCAATTGGGGTGTGCGGTTGCGGGACAGGCGCTTGTCGTCGGCAAGCGCCCATTGTCCGTCGGTGTTTTTCGTCCAAGCGAACTCGAACCGCGCTTTGAGGCCGTCGCCGTCGAAAGCGGCAAGGCCGGTCGCGATTTTGCCGGGCGTTGCGACGTCTGCCGACGGCACCAAGGCTTGCCGCCAGGCGGGCTCGAGATGTGCGTCGGCAACCGGCACGATCGCGGCCAAGGGTGTGCGCTGCAAGGCGCGCGGTCGCCAAGCCAGCAGATGCAGCTCGGCGTGCGGCGCCACGAATACCTGGATGAGACCCGGCGACGCCGAGAGCGCAGGTGCCGAAGCCGCGTTGGCGGCTTTCTGCGCGCTGCACGAAAGCAGATCGGCGAAGCCGAGTGCCGTCGCCGATGCCGTGCCGCGCACCAGCAGCACGGCGCGCGTGTCGCAAGCGCCGGGCGCGTGCGCGCTGTCCGCAGCGTAATCAACCATCAGTTCGACGCTGTGCCGTAGACGGTTGCCAGCTGCGAGAGCGGCAGTTTGGTGCCGTTGACGGTGAGCATGACGGTGTTGCCGGTATAGTCGACCGCCGTGACCGTGCCGGAGATCTTCTTGTCGACGGTAAGGGCCGCACCTGCCGCGTTCTGCGCCGAAACTTCGACGCGATAGTCGCCGTCGGGCAGCTGCGCGCCGGTGTCCGAACGCCCGTTCCATTTGACGATATGGCTGCCCGCGCCGGTGTCGCCTTCGAGGCGTGCCGCAAGCTTGCCGCTCGTGTCGTAGATGTTGATGAGCACGCGGCCGGCGGCTTCCGGCAGGCTGTAGGTGACCTTGCCTTCGCCGTTGACCAGCCCCACGCGCTCGCCCGACATGTCGACCGACTTGCCGATATAGCCGACCGCATTGGCCGATTGGGTGCTGCTCTGCATCGCGATCAGCTTCTCGAGATTTTCGTTCTGCTTGATCGCCTGTTCGACCGACGAATACTGCACGAGCTGCGAGGTGAACTGCGTGGAATCCATTGGCGACAGCGGGTTCTGGTTCTGCAGCTGCGAGGTGAGCAGTTTCAAGAACGTGTCGTAATTGTCGCCGAACGTCGCCCGGCTCGCGGCGGCCGTACCCTTGGCAGCGGTGCTGCTGGTGCTGGTCGCACTCGAGGCGGTCTGGGCAGATGCGAGGGAGGTGGACATCGGATGTCTCCGTCAAAAGGCGCGAAGGAAATCGGGATCAGGCGTTGAGATCGATGCGGCCGGGGCCGGCGTTGCGGCGGGCGTAGGATCCGGCCGCGAGCGGGGCTGGCGCCTCGTTCGCGGCCGGGTCGTCGGCGCGGTTGCGTGCGAATTCTTCGCCAAGTTGACGGAAAGCCTGTGCGTTCTCGCGATTGTCGCCGCGCAAGGAGAAATTGAGACCGCCTGCGTCGGTGCTGAGGCCCGCTTCGCTCAAAGCCTGTTCGAGCTGGCGGCTGTCGCCTTTGAGAAGATCGAGCGTCATCTGCTTGTCGGCGGCGAAGGCGGCACGCAAGGTGCCGTCGTTGCCGACTTCGATCTTCACGTCGATACGGCCAAGCTCGGCCGGATTGAGGCGGATGGTGATCTGGTCGAGCCCGTCGGCCACGGCCTTGCGCACATGCACGGCGACCTGCTCGTGCGCCGGCGGCGCCGAGGGGCGGGCGGGGGCGCGTGTATCTTCGGCCGCGCGCACGTCGCGCGACGGGTCGAGATGCTGGGCGAATTGCGCCGACCCTTCGGCGGTTTTGGCGGCAGGCTTCGCATCGCCGTCGTCGGTGGCAACGCTCTGGGCTTTGGGCGCGTTGGCATCGATCGCGCTCGCGGCTTCGGCGTCGGCGGCGGCCTGCACGGCAAGGGCTGTGGTCGGTGCGACCGGTGCAGTTGCCATCGCCGACGGGGCGATCGTCACGGACCACGCGGTTTCTTTGGCTTTTGAATCGGCTTTGGCGGCGTCTTTTTCGGTTGCGGCGACGGCCGGCGTGGCCGAGAGATTGCGCAGCATGAAATCGGCGTAGTCTTCGCCGGCATTCGCGTCGGCTGCGGTCTGTTGCTCGCTCAAGGTCGAAGTCGGCTTCGCGATTTCCTGGGCAGCTGCCGCTGCGGCCGCCGTTTCGAGTTTTTGGGCGTCGCCCGCAACCGGTGCGGCGAGGATCGGGGCTGCTGCCGATGTTGCGGCGGCAGCTGTGCCGGACTTGGCGGCTTCTTGGGTTTCGAGTTGCGGGGCGACAGCAACCGCAACGGCGATCGGCTGCAGCGTGTCGGTCGATTGCGCAACCGTTTGTTCTGCGACGGGCAGCGCTGCGTCGGTCGCTGTCGGATCGGCGGCAACGAGGGCTGCAGCGGCGGCCGCTGCAGCATCGGCTGCCGCGCGGGCGGCCGCCTGGGCGTCGGCGTCCGTACCTGAATTGTCGGCGGCCGTGTTGTTGGCGTCTTGTTTGGGTGCTTGTTCTTTGGCGCTGTCGGCGTCCGCAACTGGGCGTTTTGCCTCGGGTGCGGCCGGGCGTTCGGCCTTGTCGACGGCATGCGGTTTTTCGTCGCGCGCGGTACGCTCTTTGGGGGCCGGGCGGTCTTTGGCTTCCGCGCGCGCCGGTTTTTCGGCTGCGTCGTCGGACTCGGTTTTGCGCGTCTTGACGTTGGGGCCGTTAGCTGGCTTCGCGTTCGCCGTGTTGCGTTCGACGCGCGGGCGTTCGTTGCGCGCGTCAAGCAGGCTCGAGAACCCATTGCTGCCCTGGTCGTTCGCACGGCGGGCATTCGCAGCAGCCGTCGGCTCCGAGCGGATCAGCTGATCGAGCGTGTTGACTTCCATGGGCGGCATTCCTCAAGCGAGTTGCGACCCACCCTCTTCAGCAAGTCGGAGGCCAACTGCCAAACCTTTGAAATAGCGAGGAAAGCGCTTCTATCGGCACCTGCGCGAAGTGCCTGGCGGCAGAAATCACCCGGCAGAAACTGCCTGTTGCCATGCGTTTTGGAGCGCCAGCGCAAGGCCCTTCGCATCGCCGAGCTTTGAGCGCGCCAGCTCGGCGCGCAGCGTTTGGCGGGCATTGCGCCGTTCGCTGGCGTCGTTGGCCAACGCAACCGCCTGGGCGATATAGGCGGCTTTGCTGTCGCACGCCCAGTGCGGCCGGCCGATGCGCGCAACGAACGCTGCCGCAACGCGGCCTGCGGGCGTGTTCCCGCGCAAGGCCACGACCGGCACGCCCATCGCCAGCGCTTCGCATGTCGTGGTCGTGCCGTTGTAGGGAAACGGGTCGAGGGCGATGTCGATCTGGCCGTAAAGGGCGAGATGGCCGCGCGGATCGTCGATGCGGCTGCGGCACAAGATGCGCGCGGGCTCGATGCCGTGGGCGGCAAAGGCGGCACGCGCGGCGGCAGCCGTTGCGTCGTCGGCCATCGCTTTGTTCTTGAGCAGGAGGGTTGCCTGCGGCACTGCGCGCAGGATCTGCGCCCATGTTTCAATGCAAGTCGGCGAATGTTTAGGCCAGTTGTTGAAAGAGCCGAAGACCGGCGGCGCGTTGTCGGGGCGCGGTTCGATGTCGGGCGCACCTGGCGGCAACGCATAGGCATGCGCACCCGTTTCGAGGCGCCAGGCGCGCTCGGGGCTCGGCATGTCGCCGGGATCGAGGTCGCCATCGCTCAAGCGCCAATCGATCGTGCGCAGGCCCGTCGGCCCCGGATAGCCGAGCCAGCTCATCTGCACGCGCGCGGGGCGCAGGGCGAATACGGCGAGCCGGTTGCCGGCCGTGTGGCCCGCAAGATCGACGAGCACGTCGATGTCGCGTGCGCGGATCGCAGCCGCAAGAGCGTCGTCGTCCATCCCGACGGTTTTTGTCCAGCTTGCGAAATTGCTTTTGAGGCGCTGCGAAATCGCATCTTCCTGGGCAAGTTCGCTGAACGCATGCAACTCGAACTTCGACCGGTCGATCTGCGGCAGCACCGGCAGCAGGAACCACGCGACTGAGTGCGAGCGCAGATCGGGCGACACGAAACCGATGCGCAGCCGACCGTCGGCCCCCTTGGTTGAAGCGGGCGGGCGGGGCGGCAGTGTGGGCCAGGTTTGGTCGGCCCATTGGCGCGCTTGGGAAAGCAACGTCGCTTCGTCGAGATCGGCCAGGAAATTGCCCGCATAAAGCGCGTTGGTGCGCGCCATGTTGGTGCCGCAGGCAACCCATTGCGCGCGCGCTTCGCCGACCGCACCGCCATCGAACAAGGCGGCTGCCAAATTGATTTGGGCTGAACTATTGCCGGGTTCGGCCGCCAAGGCGGCTTGGCCAGCTGCGATCGCATCGGCAAGCGCACCTTGTTCGGCGAGCACCGCGCACAGATTGGCAAGCGTGGTCGCGTTGGCGGGTTCGAGGTCGCGGGCTTTGGCAAGCGCAGCGGCGGCACCGGCAAGATCGCCCTCGGCGCGGCGCGCATTGCCGAGATTGGCCCACAGCGGGCCCCAGGGCGGGGCCTCGCGCGCGGCAAGTTCGAGTACCGTGCGCGCTTGGGCGCTGTCGCCGGTATCGAGCAAGGCCGCACCAAGGCCGTTGCGCAAGCCGATATCGCCGGGGGCCAATTGCAGGGCAATGCGATAGGCGGGCAGGGCCTGGTTGGCGTCGCCGCTTGCGTGCAGGGCAAGTGCGAGCCCTGCCCAGGCTGTTGCGTCGTTGGCGTTGCGATCGACGCAGCCGCGAAACGCCTCGGCCGCCGCCGCATAAGCGCCCAAGCGCAGACACAGTCGCGCGCGCTGGTCTTGCAAACCGGCGCTCAAGCTGGGATCGAGTTCGATGGATTTTTCAAGTGCCGCGAGGGCGGCGTTGTCTTGCCCAAGTGCCGCGAGCACAGTGGCACGATTGGCATGGGCGGGCGCCATGTCTGGTTTGAGCGCCAAGGCGCGGTCGATCAGCGTCAACCCTTCGGCGTTTTGGCTCTGCTGATGGCGCAGCACGCCGAGCAGATGCAACGCGGCCGCATCGTTCGGATGTGCGTCGAGCCACGCTATATAGAGTGCGGCAGCCGCATCGAGATTGCCGCCGCGATGGTTGGCCAGGGCATGCTCAAGCGTCTGTTCGGACATTTACCCTCGCGCGCGTGGGATATTGAAACCATTAACGTCGTGCATCGCCCGAGCGACTCGGGTTAAACTATTGGTAATGATTCGTACCGTATAGTCGTTGTGAAGACGACATTCGGCGGCTTCTGCGGAGAGCAATAATGAGTGGGTACCAGGCTTATGGCCGCGCACAGAACATCGTCGAGAACCCGCGCTCGACGGAATATCGCCTGCTCGCACAGGTCTGCGGTGCTTTGACGCGCGCGCGCGACAGCAAGCGCGGCACGTCCGAGTTCATCGACGCGCTTCTTTGGAACAAGAAGGTGTGGGACGCTTTCATCATCGACCTGTCGAGCGACGGCAACCGTTTGCCGATCGAACTGCGCGCCCAGATCATCGGTATCGGCTTGTGGGTCGGGCGCGAAACCATCCAAGTGCTGGACGGTACGGGCGACATCGACGCGCTGCTGAACGTCAACAAGACGATCATGGAAGGCCTCGCACCGCAGCCGACTCAAATGGCGGCCAAGCCCGCTACGCCGCCGCCGCCGGGGCGTCCGATGGGCGCTGGATTGTCCGTCTCAAGCTAATCGTTTTTGCCGCGTTTGCGGCCGGAGCCGCCCCGACCCTTTGGTCCGGGCGGCTTTTTTGTGCCCACCATTCCTTTTGCTTGGACCGGCAAAACCTGCCGGGTCGAAGCTGCCGAGACCGGCTCCTATGGGCCTGTTCTGCCGGGTCGAGTCGCAGACTGAATTGTTTTGTTTCAATGATTTAAGCCGCATTTCGGCGCTGGCACGGCGGTTGCGAATGTCGTTGCGATCGCGAGGCCGAATGTTCGGCTTCGCTACCGGAGCAAAGCCGATGTCGCTATCCGCCGCCCTCAATTCTTCGCTGAGCTCGCTGCTTGCTTTGCAGCAGCAGACGCGTGTCGCGTCGGGCAACGTCGCCAATGCCCAGACGCCCGACTATACGCGCAAGAACGTCAATCTCACGACGCCGGCCACACAAGGCCTGCCCTCGGGCGTGTCGGTGCTGTCGATCACGCGCACCGTCAACACGGCCCTCCAGAACGACCTCATCGCCCGCACGGCCGAGCAGTCGGCCGAAGGCGTGCGCGCCCGCTATATCGGTGACATCGGCGCACTTCTCGACGTCAAGAGCGGCCAGCCCGCCATCACCCAGCAGCTGCAGACCTTCCAGCAGGCCTGGACCGATTTCGAAGCGAGCCCGGAAAACCCCAATCTCGCGCGTACCATTGCGACGCAGGGCCAGCAGGTGGCGACGTCGCTGAACCGCCTTGCGGCCGAGCCTTCGCGCATCGACTCGCGCATCGCGTCCGACATCAACACGGCGGTGGGCGAGCTCAACACGCTCGTACGCAACGCCTACGCGCTCAACACCCAGATCGTCACGCAAGCCTCGACCGGCCAGCCGGTCGGCGAGCTGCAGGACAAGATGGATACGATCATCCGTCAGATGTCGAGCTACACGAAGGTGCAGATCCTGCCGACGGGCACGGGGGCGATCCAGATCCTGACCTCAGGCGGGCAGAGCCTCGTTTCCGCGGCCACACCGCCGGTCTTCAGCTTCGACTCTCTCAACAACCAGGTCCGCGTCACCAACGGTGCCAACACCACGAACGTGCAGTCGACCGCCTTCCAGTCCGGCCAAATCGACGCACTCCTGCGAATGCGCGCGGGCTACATTGATACGACCACGACGTCGCAGGCGATCATGATTTCGTCGGCGCCGACCGACGGCACGCTGCGCAAATTCGTGAACCAGATCGACACGATGGCCAACCAGCTCGCCAGCGTCGTCAACACCGCCTACAACAAGGCGAATTCCTTCGGCACCGAGCTTGCGGCGAACTTCTTCACCTTCTCGACGCTCGCCGATCCGCCGTCGGCGACGGTGGCGACCGACATCGTGCAAGGCAACGTCACCACGGGTTCGGCCGGCGGCAGCCTCACCGACACCAACACCGCGTTCGGCGCCTATGCGCCCACGCCCACGCTCTACCACCGCGTCACGATCGTGTCGGGCCAGGGTGCGGGCTCGTCGGCGATCATCACGGCAAGCGGCGGCAACACGATCACGGCCCCGGGCCTCGCCGCGACCGACGCGACCAGCATCTACCAGATCCAGTCGGTGACCGGTCCGCTTCTGAACGGCACGACGACGGCGACTTCGACGACCACCATCACCGACACGAACAATTCGTGGAACGCCAACCAGTTTGCGCCCACGGCCAGCGGCATCGTCTACCAGGTGCGCATCACCTCGGGCAGCGGTGCGGGCCAGGTCGGGCGCATCGTCAGCAACACCGGCACGGACCTCACGGTCAATCCGCCGCTGTCGACCACGCCGGGCGTGGGCGCCACCTACGTGATCGAACCCGCCTTGCGTAACGTGCCCTCGGCCGCCTCGATGCTGCAGGTTAATCCCACGTTGGTCGGCGGCACGACGACCGTTTCCAAAGGTTCTGCCTCGGCAGTCAAGCAGGCGCTGTCGACCGGAACGGGGGCCGTGTTCGATCCTGTGCCGATCGCCGCCGCTTCGCTTGCCTCGCTCGGCAACAGCGGCATCATCCAAGGCCAGCTCACCACCGCCAACGTCTTCGCCTCGGTGATCTCCTACACCGCGCAGTCGATCGCCACGGTCGAGAAGGCCGAGTCCGACGCCGAGACGCTGCGCCACCAGACGGACCAAAGCTACCGCAGCCAGGTCGGCGTTTCGGTCGATACCGAAATGTCGAATCTCATCGTGCTCCAGAACACGTACCAGGCGTCCGCACAGGTGCTGCAGACGGTCCGTACGATGTTCGACACGCTCATCAATCTGGGAAGGAACTAAGCCATGTCAGGCGGTCTCGGCGGCGTCACCAACTACGCGCAGCTGCTGGACATCCAGCGCTCGCTTTCCAACCAGAACCAGGAGCTCACGGGGCTCCAGAAGGAAATCACCGGCACGCGCCGCGACGGCTTCGTGGGCCTCGCGCGCGCCTCGCTTCTCGGCGAAGGCTTCGGTTCGGACACGGTGCGCGTCCAGCAGTTCCGCCAGACGACGGCGGAATCGACGATCTATATTCGCGCGATTGACTCGGCCGACTACCGGACGGACCTCTATTCGAAGTCGCTCGACGGCCTCAACTCCATCGCCAAGGACATCAAGGCCGAAATCATCAAGACGCAGAGCTTGGGCCCCGCCGCCTATTCGGCCCAGCTCGGCATCGTGACTGGCGCCTTGACGCGCATCCAGTCGATCCTCAACCAGACCGACGGACAGCGCTATCTGTTCGGCGGCTCGTCCTATAACACGCAGCCCGTGCAAGCGCTGAATTCGCTCGACCCGTCGCCGCCGACGGCGATGCCGGTTTACGCGACCTATACGGGCCAGCCCGGCGAAGGCCCGCCGCGCGACGTGGGCAACGTCTACGCCAATGCGGTCCAGACGAGTTCGACGCTGCCTGCATCCGCTATCTTCCGCAGCGACAGTGCCACGTCCCAGACCACGGACGTTGCACCCGGCTACATCACGCCTGCTTTGCGCGGCCAGCTCGTCAATACGTCCGGCGAATCGATCGCGAACAAGCCGAGCGTGTATATCGACGACCAGCTGAACATGCAGTACGGCATCACCGCTTCGGAAGCCGGCTTCCAGAACCTGATCAACGGCCTGCGCAACTACAAAATCGCGCTCGGCGAAGCGATCAACGCCAACGCGGCGGTCGTACCGCCCGCCCAGCCGCAGGACATCTCCGCGATCCCGGCGGCCGTACCCTTCCTTGCGCAGGCGACCGTGCAGGTTAACCGCGCACTGCTCGACATCTCCTCGCTCGAGGGCGTCAACGGCGGCAACCAAGCCCAGCTCAAGCAGATCCGCGCCAAGCACGAAAGCCTCGTCGACGCTTCCAAAGAAGGGGCGAGCACGATCGAGGCGGTCGACACGGGCGACGTTTCGACGCGCATCAAAGCGATCCAGACGTCGCTCGAAGCAAGCTACGTGACCACACGCCAGATCCTCGATCTCTCGCTCGTCAAATTCCTCCGGTAACCCAGCTCAATCATAAAAAATAGCGCCAGATAGAAGGAACCAAAGCCATGACAACCGTCGCAATGAACTCCGCAATCAGCGGCCTGAACTCGTTCCAGACCCAGCTCAACTACATCTCCGACAACGTCGCGAACTCGCAGTCGATCGGCTTCAAGCGCATCGACGCGAATTTCTCGAGCTACGTGTCGAGTTCGAGCGAGCGTCTGTTCAACTCGGGCGGCGTCACGGTTCGTCCGTCCTTCATCAACGACAAGCAGGGCGCTCTCGTCCAAAGCGAGTCGAACACCTCGATCGCCATCTCGGGCTCGGGCTGGATGCCGGTGCAGGAAGGCACTTCCTCGTCGAGCGGCCTCACGGGCAACAACGAAACGCTCTACACGCGCCGCGGCGACTTCGCACTCGACGAAAACGCGTTCCTCAAGAACGGCGCCAACAAGTTCCTGTTCGCGCGGTCGGTTCCGGCCCCCACGGCTGCCGTGCCCAACCCGCAGCCCAACCAGGGCACTCTGGTGCCGGTGCGCATCAACCAGGCCGCTTTGCCGGCCCTGCAGACCGCGACGGCCTTCTATGCCGCGAACCTGCCCTCGAACGCGCCGGTAGGTACGGTCTACAACGGCGGCACCATTACCATGACGGACGCGACCGGTGCGGCCCGTGCCTTCTCGGTCACCTGGTACAATCGCGACGCGACGGGCGACCTGCCGGCCATCAACGCCAGCACCGCGACCGGTACGGCGACGATCCCGGCTCCGGGTGTGGCCACCGTGCCGCAATGGCGCGCGGTCATCACCGCACCCACGAGCTCTGCCAACGGCAACGAAAGCCTCGTGGTCGACTTCACCTTCGGCACGCAGGTCGGCATCGATGCGGGGCTGCCCACCGGTTTCACGATCCAGTCGACCGACAACACCACGCTCGACGCGACCACGACCGGCACGGACGGGCGCCTTGCTATCGTCTATAGCGCGCCGGGCCTCACGGCCACGCCGACGCAGACGATCAACCTCGAATTCGGCGCCCCCAACGCCGTCTCGACCACCGCTTCGGCGCTCACGCAGTCGGGCGGCCTCACGAGTTTCGGCGGATCGTCGATCTCGCTGTCGCGCATCACGGCCGACGGCTATCCGTCGGGCAGCTACAATGGCGTGGGCATTGACAGTGCCGGTAACGTTTACTCGACCTACACCAACGGCCAGCGCCGCACCCAGTACCAGGTGGCGCTTGCGACCTTCAACAACGCCAACGGCCTCGTGCGCACGGACGGCGAAGCGTTCCGCGACGATCCGGCGGCGGGCTTCATCGGCCTCAACCAGTCGCTGCAAGGCGGTACCGGTTCGATCAACCCGAACTCGATCGAAAATTCGAACGTCGACATCGGCTCCGAGTTCACGAAGATGATCGTGGCCCAGCGTTCCTATTCGGCCAACGCCCGCCTCATCACCACGGCGGACGAAATGCTGCAGGAAGTCGTCAACCTCAAGCGCTGAGGTTCGGCGTTTCCTTCACTGGCTGGCAGACTTGCGGCCGTCGGCACCCAGCCGACGGCCTCTTTTTTATGGAGAAATGCGGTAGTGGTAGCCGTAGAGCGGGACAAATCCGAGGGCGGCGTAGAGCGCCAAAGCCGGTGCATTGTCGGCGGCCACTTGCAGATAGGCCGTGTGCGCGCCGCGCGCAAAACCCCACGCCATGGCGTGCGCGACCGCGCGGCGCGCGAAACCCTGGCGTCGCGCATGGACCGCACTCAGCACCTCGAAGATGCCGACATAGCCCGCGTCGGCAACGGCCATGGCGAAAGCGGCCGGCCGGTTCGCGGCATCCGGGATCTGCACGAACTGCGCAGGCGGCACGATGCAGCGCAGCACCGCCGCGAGTTTTGCCGCCGCACTCGGGGATGCTTCGGTCGCAGCAATGAAAGCGTCCAGCCAGCCCGCCCACGGACTATCGGCGTCGATGGCTTGCGGATCGCGCAAGTCGCGGCCGGGGCGTGCGACCATTACGAGGCTCGGATCGATCCGCGCATAGCCGCGTGCTTCAAGCGCACGGTCTATCCCGGAACCCGCAAGCGGGGTCAGGCGGAAAATCGGCGGCAGATCGTGGGCCCGATAATGCGCCTCGATGCGCGCGATCTGCAGATCGACGGGCTGCAAGGCCGGTTCGACCGCGTTGGCCGAATTGGCGCGCTTGGTGTAGCCATTGGCCGTGCGCAGCGCCCACCCGTCATGTTCCACCGTATCCAAAGCGGGCCATGCCGCGAAGGCGCGACGCTCGAGCGTGCGGATCGTTTCTTCCATGCCGCAAGCCTCGCTGGCGGGCTAGACTTGCGTCAAGCTGCAAACGATCTGCGTTGTGAGCCGTTGCGATGACTGCCGAAGCCGAACGCCATTTTGCCGAAGCCGCAAGCCTGATCGAGCGGCGCGATTTTGCCGGAGCCGTCGCCGCCTACGATCGTGCGATCGCGGCCGATCCGTCTTTGCCGGGCCCTTGGATCAACCGCGTTTCGGCCTTGTCGGCCGCAGGCGATGTGGCGGCTGCGTGGGCTGCCGCGCAAGAAGCGGTGCAGCGGTTTGGCGATGTTGCGGCGGCCCATAGCGTTATGGGCGACATTGCCTTTGCAGGCGGCATGGCGGCGGCGGCGGAAGCATCTTTTGCCAAGGCCGTGGCATTGGCGCCGGATGTTCCGAGCTTGCGCAACAATCTCGCTTTGGCGCTGCAAGGGCAGGGGCGCGTGGCGGAAGCGCGCGCGGTGTTTGCGCAAGCGCAACGTCTGGCGCCTGGCGATCGGCAGCTCGCGTCGAACGCGTTGATGGCAAGCCAGTACGATCCGCCGACCGACAATCTGCGCGCCCAGGCGCAAGCGTGGCCAGGTGCGGACCAGGTTCGCCCGCGCCCCGCATTGGCGGCACCGATGGCGGGTCGGCGCTTGCGCATCGGTTACGTGTCGCCGGACTTTTGCAGTCATTCCTGCAGCTATTTCCTCGTGCCGCTATTGGCGGGCCACGACCGTGCGGCGGTCGAGCTTTTCGCCTATAGCGACGTCGCCAACCCCGACGGCGTTACGGCCGCCTTCCGCAATCTGGTGCCCAATTGGCGCGAAACCTACGGGCATGGCGACGCGGCTTTTTGTGCCGCCGTGCAGCGCGACGGCATCGACGTGTTGGTCGATTGTGCGGGCCACACGCGCGGCAATCGCTTGGGCGCTTTTCTGCAGCGCCCGGCGCCGGTGCAACTCACGTGGCTCGGTTATCCCGACACGACCGGCTTATCGTGCTTCGATGCGCGTCTGGTCGATGCCGTCAGCGATCCGCCCGGCGACAGCGATGCCATGGCCAGCGAGCCGTTGGCGCGGCTCGAGGGCGGGTTCCTTGCCTATATGCCGCCGCCTTTTGCCCCGCCGATTTCCCCGCCGCCGATCGCGGTACTTGGGCGTCCGACCTTCGGCTCGTTCAACAATCTGCCGAAAATCTCCGATGCGTCGGTCGCCCTGTGGGCTGCCGTGCTGCGCGCCGTGCCCGAGGCGCGGCTAGCCGTCAAAGCGCTGGGGCTCGCCGAAGCGTCGGCACAGGTACGGCTTGCGGCCCGCTTTGCCGATGCTGGGATCGACCCGGCGCGCATTGCCGCGATCCCGTTCGACCCGGCAGTGCAGAACCATATCGCACGCTACAGCGGCATCGATGTGGCCCTCGACACGACCCCCTACAACGGCACGACTACGACCTGCGAAGCGCTGTGGATGGGCGTGCCCGTCGTGACCTTGGCCGGGCGGCGCCATGCGGCGCGTGTTGGCGCCTCGCTGCTGTCTCAGATCGGGGCAGAGAACTGGATCGCGCAAGACGCCGACGCGTTCGTGCGCATTGCGGCAGGCCTTGCCCGCGATCCGCGCGCTTTGGCGTCGACTCGCCAGGATCTGCGCCGACGCATGCTGGCGTCGCCGCTGTGCGACGGGGTGCGTTTGGCGCGCCAAATCGAAGCCCTGTGTCTGGAAATCCGGTCGCGCGTTGTAAGTCCTGCGCGAATGGTATAATCGCGTTATAGTTTGGCTGTTCTTCCAAGGATTCGTCATGCCGCTCGTTTTGCGTTTGAACCCTGGTGAAAAGATCATCATCAACGGGGTCGTTATCGAAAATACCGGGGGGCTTGCGATGTTCGCCGTGCGCAATCGCGGCAACATCCTGCGCCAAAAAGACATCCTGCAGCTCGAAGAGGCGGCAACGCCCGCCATGCGAGTTTATTACACACTCCAGTGCATCTATCTTTTTCCTGACGAAGCAAAGGTTTACACCGATGCTTGCATCCAATTTCTGAATGATTTCGAGGCTGCCGCCCCGACCTCCAAACCGATCATCGACACGCTGCGCCAGCGCATCGAAAAGGGCGAGCTTTACCCCGCCATGAAAGACGCCAAGCGCCTGATCAAGTTCGAATGGGAATTGCTCGGCAAGACCACCGAGCGTGCCCGCCAATTGTTGGCTGGCGGCGAGGGGGCAAAGGGCCGCAAGGCCGCCCCGCAAATGGCCGATACGGTTAGCACCGACGAGTAGGGGTAAAAGAAATATAATTTTATGGAAATTTTAGTAGTTTCCAAGTTATATTGATTTTTGGGGCGTTTTGTGCGATAAAAACCTGTGTTCCCCCTGCCGAGAACGGCGCTTAGGAGACGGAAAATGTCGGGATCTATTTCAAGCGGCTTGCCGGCCTTGGTTGCCTGGCGCCAGCTCGAAAAAAACGGCGATGCGCAGCAGGCGCGCTTTTCCAAGCAAGCGACTGTGCAGCAAAAAGTTGCGGCTGCCGAAGACGCCGTCAAAAAAGCCAAGACGGTCGACGAGCTGCTGAACAATCGGCGCTTCATGGAATTTGCGCTCTCGGCCTACGGGCTCGAAAGCGAAATCGACAAGAAAGGCTTGCTCGCTCGCGTCCTCAAATCCAATCTGCTCGACGACCAGTCGCTCGCCAATCGCATGAACGACGAGCGTTATCGCGATATGGCCAAGGCGCTGCAGTTCCAGGCCCTCGGCGTCACCAACGTCAAAACGCCGGCCGTGTTCGAATCGCTGAAGGCGCGCTATCTCAAAAACGAGTTCGAAAAGGCGCAAGGCCAGCAGAGTCCGGGCCTTCGCGAGGCGCTGTATTTCCGCGAGAACATCAAGAACGCCAAGAACCCCTACGCGATCCTGGGCGACCGCACTTTGCGCGAAGTGGTGACCAAAACGCTCGATATCCCGCGCGAAGTGGCCATCCAGAGCGTGGAATCGCAAGCGGGCCTGCTTACGCGCAAGGTCGACATCACGAAATTCCAGGACAAGGCTTTCCTCGACAAATTCATCCAGCGCTATTTGAACAAGATCGACCAGGAAACCACGAAGAGCAGCGGCGCCAATTCGCTCTACAGCGGCTTGCTGCAGGGTGCTTCCAGCGGTTATGGCATCGACCTTACCGGTGTGCTCCAACTGCTGCAGGGCAGCCCGCGGCGCTAGCGTGCTTGGTTTCGGCTGGGGCGTGCTTTCGCCGCATAACAGTCGGCGTGGTATAGTGGCCGACGAAGTTTGACCGATTCGCAAAGGATCAGTCGGCCCAAGGTCGACGCAAAAAGAAAAACGGAGCAGTACGTCATGTCGAGCGATGCATTCCAGACGGACCCGACCGACCAGGAGCGTTTGGCGGCCATGCGCGTGATCGCGGATGCGATGGAAGAAGGCATGCGCCAGGGCCTGCATCGCGATTCGCTGACCGTTGGCTGCTTCAGCGTGATCCTGCAGATGATGGTCGAACTCTACGGCCGCGATGCCGTGCGCACGATGGTTGCGGGCATCGAGCCGCGCATCGTGGCGGGCGATTTCGGCTGACGCGTCGAGCTTCTATTTGAGTTTTGCGGCGACCAGATAGCCGGGCTGGTCGTAGCCGCCTTCGCGGCGAAACACTTCTTCGGCAAAAGTTTCGAGCATGAACCCGGCGCTCGCGAGCGCCTGTTCGGCATGGTCGCGCATATGCAGGTAGCGCCCCGAGGGGCCCACGCCCCAGCCTTGGGCTGCGCGCGCATCGCCCGGATCCATCGCCTCGAGCGTGAATATGAGGCGCCCTTGCGGGCGCAAGCACGCGGCGGTTGCCGCGCACAACGGGGCGAGGTCGCCGAAATAGACGAACACGTCGGCCGCGACGGCAAGGTCGTACTGGTCGGGATGGGCGTGCATGTCGGCCATCGCTTCGCCGACGCGCAGTTCTTCGTAGAGACCGCGCGCTTGGGCGCGCACGAGCATGGCCGGCGACAGATCGACGCCGTCCAGACGGCGTGCGTAGGGGCGCAGATGCGGTGCGGCGAGGCCCGTGCCGCACCCGACATCGAGGACCGAAAGCTGCGCTGCCGGCGGCCCGTAGACCGCGGCAAGATAGGCGCCGATCGCCTGCGGTGCGCGATAGCCGAGATCGGCCAGCGTTTCTTCGAAGGCGGGGGCGAACATGTCGAACGCGTTGCGCAGATATTCGTCGCCGGCGCGGCTCGGCGCGTCGGTCTGGGTGAGGGCCGCGAACCAATGGCGCGCCATCGCATTGTCGGGATGGGCGCGGCGCCAGGCGCGCACGCGGGCTTCCGCGTCGCGCGCACCGGCCGCATCGCGGCGGGACAGCGCATAGAGCGCCGTGCCGTAGTTCGAATGGACCTGGATGCTGGCAGGGGCAAGTGCAAGTGCGCGTTCGTAGTGGCCGAGCGCGGCATCGAGATTGCCGCGCCGCTGCTCGAGGTTGCCGAGATTGTTAAGCGGATCGGGATTGGCGGGGTTGAGATCGCTTGCCGTGCGGTAGGCGGCGGCCGCTTCGTCGGCCCGTCCAAGCGCCGACAAAGCGGCCGCGCGCGCGGCATGCGCCATGGCCGAGCGCGCGTTGATGCCGATCGCTTGGTCGGCTGCCGCAAGTGCGCCTGCCGCATCGCCGGCCGCAAGCCGCACGGCCGAAAGATTGGCGATCATTTCGGGATTGTTCGGCAGCAAGGCGATCGCGGCAGCGATGCGGGCCAATGCCGTTTCGTGGTCGCCGCGCGCGTGCGCGACGAGTCCGCTCAGATGCAGCGCATCGACGTTTTTCGGGGCAACCGCAAGGATCTCGCTGTAGCACGCGAGCGCGCCGTCGAGATCGCCCTGCTGATGGCGCAAAAATCCTGCCGACAGCTTAGCGTGCAGGCTGGCTGCATCGGGGAAGGGCATCACATGCTGCGCGCGGACGGCGCCGCGGGCCCACGCGTCATTCGGCCGTGGCGCCGCGCAAGCCGTCCATCACGTGGCGGTTGATGGCGATCAGCATGTCGAGATCGCCGTCCGGATGGTTGTTGATGATCATGTCGGAGTTCTTGTTGACGTAGGCGGCAAGGTTGATCAGCAGCACCTTGAGCTCCTTCGGCAACTTGTTCTTCTCGTCCGCGACGTCGGTCACAAAGGCATTCCAGACGTCGCGATTGTGGAAGATTGCGTCGCAGACTTGGCCAACCGATTGCGGATCGAGCTGGGTGACGATCGCCATCGCGTCGGTCAGCTTCTTGGTGACCAACGCGAGCAGGCGGTATTCGCGATCCCGTTCCGATTCGGCAGCGCTGATGGCCAAGGGGTTCGGATTTTGCACGGTGCCTCCTTCGAATCCGCGACTCGGCAATGCCGGATCGACGATTCGATTATTAACCTTTTCCGCGAGTTTTCGCAAAAGCAATCAAATGCTTGGCAGCGAAAATGCGCAATAAAGCCGCTCTAGAGAGCGGCTTTACTTTAGCGGAACAGGCCGAGGAGAACCGAGGGCTGCTGGTTGGCGATCGACAGCGACTGGATGCCGAGCTGCTGGCGAACCTGCAGCGCCTGCACCGAAGCCGAAGCCTTGCCGATGTCCGCGTCGACGATGGCGCCGAGACCGGTCGTCGTTGCGTCCACG